>NZ_PGVC01000044.1:0-154647 GCF_002860225.1 Bacillus sp. V33-4 | reverse complement strand
AAGAGAAACTAAATTTTGTAGGTCTGTGTTTCTTTAAAAAAAGGAATTATGAAATTGATTCACATACAAAAAGAAAAAGCATGATCAGTTTTTATCATGCCATTCAATATATGCTAAATTTTTAAAACAATATTAAAGTATTCTTCAAGAGTCAGTTTTTTTTCATAAATAACAGCTGCATCCCTTTCCCCGACAAAACGGAAATGCCATGGTTCATACTGATAGCCGGTGATCGCTTCTTTTCCTTTCGGGTATCTAAGAATAAACCCAAATCGGTGCGCATTTTCTGCAAGCCATTTTCCCTCAGGCGTTTCCCCAAATTGCTCTGTTAATCCCAATCCTGCACTCTGGCTCGATATATCCATTGCCAGGCCAGTTTGATGTTCACTGTTTCCGGGGACAGCAACGACCTGTTTCGCGTTTTGTTCCCCAACCCGGCTTACTTCAGCATCAAACAACTCTTTTTGTCGGGCATATGACCGATAACCCGATACTGCATAGAGCTTAAGTCCATTTCGGTTGGCCTCAGCAAACAGGTTTTCCAGAGCTGCAGATGCTTCTTGGCGCAAATAGCTTTTCTCGATATCCTGAGCACCGTAGGAAAAAGGTACATTCGGCCTTACCATCGTCTCGGGGAGATAGCCATCGGGCAAGGCAAAATCTTTATTGACCAAAGCCATAATATTAATAGGATTTTGAATGATCGCTCTTCCGTTAACTTCAATTATACTATTAAAATAAGCGGCTTCCAGGGTGGGCGCGCCGGAAGCAGGAGTTTCTGCACCCGAATTGTTTTCTGCTGTCTGGCTATTCTCTGTTGTTGATTGCCCGGTATCATTGTTGTCCAGATTGTCACGAGTGACATTTTCTTGTCGCTTTTCAGCCTGTTCATCGCCTTCCCTATCAGCCTGTTGAAAAGGGAGCTTTTCCATGATTGACTCCACCTGACTGCAGCCGCTTAAAATCAATCCAGCTCCTAAAACTGTCCAAATTTTCCTCATTCATTTCACCTGTTTCATTTTTGTTCAGTTGTTTCCAAACATTATTTCTATTTTAACATGATCCGTCAAGCAATCTAAATTCACAGAATTCCTTTATATTTAGACAACTTCATTCGTTTTTCGGTTTAGCTTATTAGTGTGTAAGTTACTCATGTATGTATTCAAAAAAAAGATACCCAGTTATTTTAGGTATCTTTATGATTTTTCAATGAAAAGTTGCCTATTCCTGGATGACAGCTTCGAGCGAAACTTCAATCATTTCGTTAAAGGTGGATTGGCGTTCCTCTGAAGTTGTTTCTTCACCTGTTAACAGATGGTCGCTTACAGTCAGAACCGACAATGCCTTGCGATTGAACTTTGCGGCAAGAGTGTAGAGTGCGGCTGTTTCCATTTCAATCGCCAATATTTGATATTGCGCCCATTTTTCATGCTCAGCATGATCATTGTAGAACATATCCGCAGTAAACACATTACCGGTTCTAAGGTTCAAGCCTTTTTTCGTACCAGCGTCATACGCTTTTTTAAGCAAATCAAAATCAGCTGTTGGAGCAAAATTAACCGCGCCAAAAATAACTTCATTCATTTTCGAATCAGTCGAAGCGCTCATGGCGAGAATGACATCGCGAACCTTGACATTCTTTTGAATAGCGCCGCATGTTCCGACCCGGATCAGATTTTGGACATTATAGCTTTGCATCAATTCATTTATGTAAATAGAGATGGACGGAACACCCATTCCCGTTCCCTGAACAGATATTTTTTTTCCTTTATAGGTTCCCGTATAGCCAAACATGTTGCGAACTTCGTTATAGCATTGTGCATTTTCTAAAAATGTTTCAGCAATATATTTAGCCCGAAGAGGATCTCCGGGAAGCAATACCGTTTCGGCAATTTCATTTTCTTTTGCATTGATATGAATACTCATATTATTTACCTCCATTATTTTCTTTAGCTGTTATTTCCTTGCCTATCCCTTCAAACTATAACATATTCTTTTCTCCATGAAAAATCATCCGGGTACCAGCATCTTTTAACAGGGAAATAGGGAAGATACGTTTTTAAAAAGCAGAAAACAACCCTGATTTTCAGCGTTGTTTTCTTCACATTACCTCACCTGAATTCGGTTAATCTTTGTCCAGCCGCCCGCTTTTAGCTGGTAATAATGGTGACCTCTCAAGCCTTCGTCAATTAATACAATATCGCCTGTGCTCATAAACCTGCCTTTATAGTCGGTGGGAATGGTGTCCGGCACATTGAAAAGCTTAAATACCTTATCAAAACAATCCTGATGCCCCTCCGCTTTAATTGCAAGCCGGTACACTTGAGTATAGCCTCTATCCTGCCTAAATTGCGGGGTTTGAAAAATCGTAATATCATAATTTCTCTTCCTTCTGCTTGTTAACTCTTTTAACATGCCGCTTCCCCCTATCAAATTAAACTGTATATGTACTATTAAAGCTATCCTTTGTCGATTCCTTTATCGGAAAGCTTCTACTTTTGTCGATAGTTGGGTTATTTGCATGGAAATTTTATCCTATGTTATCGAATCGATCCAGGACGCGGACATTTTTTCGCAAAAAAAGATGAAGCATCGCGCTTCATCAATTAGCAATATTGTTGAATAACGGAATTTATTTTATCCTTCATGTAAAGAATGTCTGAATCGGATACGGTCAGCTTTATTTTGGTTTCGTCCATTTCCAGTGCCTCGGCCAGGACGCCTCCCTGTCAGCTACCGAGCGTCTTGACACTTACTCGGGTTGGACTTTCACCAACTAGCAATTAACGGTTTGCTGGGCACGCTCACATAAAAATGACGGGCAGCAGCCCGTCATTTAGTCGATATCAGTATTCTCATCAATAATGCTCTTTTCAACAAGATATTCAAAAGTTATATCAGCCATTTCATTCAATTCCTCATTGGTGGGAACGTATCCCCTTTTTAAAAGCTCATGAAAGAAAAATTCGGCAATCTCCTCTGTATCAATAATAACTTCGATTTCTTTCATAGCATCGCCCCCTTTTTACAGAATGTATGTTGCATTTGCTATTTTCATAACCTGATCTGTTAAAAGGCTTTTCATATAGTTCGTCTTTTTAAAAGAAATTTCAATTCAAGACATGTTTATATTGGACAAGCATACACATTAGTAACAGCAATATTTAGGAGTGATTGGATGATGGTGATCTGTAAGTGGATCGAAGTGTTTAAAGAAGATGTAAATAAAGAAAATAGTTTGTTCATAGATACTTGCAGGAAGATTACTGAGTTTGTTTATAAAATACTGCTCGTTTTTGGTGCACCTTATTTAATTTATCTGCTATACCAATTTACTGTTAATTTCTAAGTATTTTTTTCATATACTTTTAAGCTTTTCGAGAACAACACGCATAACTTGTTCGTATTCCCAATCGTTAAACATCTCATGTAAAATCTTGTAATCATTATATATATCAAGGAGACCGTCAATCAGTTCCTGTTGGTCATCTTTCTTTCTCACCATATCACGCTCGGTCTGGCGGTAGCCGCGTTTATTGAGTTTCATTTCTTTTTCAAAGGGATTTTGCGGTTTGTTCACTGAAAACAGCAACCCTAATTTTTGAATGAACGTTTCGGCATTAGCAGCTTCTGCAACAATTGTCAGCTCTTCTTCTCCTGCTTCAAGCCATTCGCCGTCGCTAATTCTCGACAGCTCATAAATAACGTCTTCCCAGGCATTTTCCTTATAGCGCCAAATTTCAGTCCGAAAACCAATTACTTTGAACAGGTCTGCTCCATACCCTTTGACTTGAACCAAATCACCGAAAAAAAATTTATATTCAATGTCAATATGTTCTTGCTCAACAACATTTCCTTCGTATTCTGACAACAATTGCAGGCTTGCTTCCATATACAGTCCTTCGCTTTTATTCACTTCATACACATGCATGCCGTCAAGCCACTTAACATCCGTAATTTTCCCCACCGTGCCATACATTGTGATCACGACTGTATCACCGATTTTGTATTTCGGTTTTTTTCGTTTTTCCATTTCCTCCATCCTCTCAGGTGGTGAGCCGTGAATAATTAATTACGATAGTATATGCACTGGCTTTTAAACGGTCTCTTTTCGAAAACAATGAAAAAAAGAAAGGTTATCAGCCCTTCCCTTCAGTTGCTTCATATATTTCCCACGCTTCATCAAAGGTAGTCATGCTTTCTAAATATTGGCCATTCAGCTCCAGATACAAGCTTATCTCCTGATAATCCTCCGACCGTTTTGGAAAACTGTGGTCATCATAGGCATGATTCGCAAACTTGCTAATTGAATCCTTCGGCTCCGGATGCCGGTATTTCATTAAAAAATGGTAGAACGATTTTCGCATACATAACACCTTTCCAGTTCTTTTTCTTAAAGGAGCCTTTGAGCGTTCCATCTCCATGTTATTATCTTACGTTTACTATAATTCATCCCTGACCCGGCGTCCACAGCAGACCCCTATGCCCTGAAACATCGCAGGAAAGAAAAAACCGCCCGATCTCCGTTTGGGCGGTTGTGTTATAGCTGCATTATGAAAAATCAAAGTAATTTTTTTTCAATAGTTTGGGAAGATTCATCAGTCCTTCAAAAGCAATCGTTTTTGCGATTGATTTCGTATCAACGATAAAAAGCCGGTCCTCAATCGTTTTGACGATTTCATCAGTCTGGTAAACGATGTGACAGTCATGGCACACAACTGAAGGGACATCGGTAATCTCAATCGCCCTCGTTCCGTCCGGGAGCTCCCAATACACTGTTTCTTTCCCTGTTTCGATTTGTTCGCTGCTGCACCATGAGCATGATCGCTCCATCACTTTTCCTCCTGACTATTGGCTGTAATGATCGCCTCTGCCCCTTCAGTTTGTCGAGCAGTTTGTCCGGGCTCTTTCATTTGCTGGGCATAAAATTTCTTTTCCTTTAATACGTCACGCTTTTCGCGTTTGTCCTTTAGCGAACTATGGACAGGATCCTGCTCATATTGTTTGCGCCGCGTTAACCGGGCCAGGCCTTCCGGCACTAAATTGAGCTGGGCATCGTTCATAAGCGAAGCGATTCCTGCCGCCGACCGTTTCTGTTCCATTTCTGGATATATTTCTTTAAAATAATCTTCTGCACGGCCGGGCACATAGTTTTCCGGTTCAGGGTATGTCGTAATCACACCTTCGAAATTGCGAAGAACAACTTTGTCGGGACTTTGTGAAATCAAGTAATTAGGCTGAAGTGAAATTTTTCCGCCTCCACCTGGTGCATCGACAACAAATGTAGGTACGGCGTATCCCGATGTGTGCCCCCTTAATCCCTCAATGATTTCAAGCCCTTTTGTAACCGGTGCCCGGAAATGGCCGATTCCTTCTGATAAATCACACTGGTAAATGTAATACGGTCTTACCCGGATTTTGACAAGATCGTGCATCAGCTTTTTCATAATTGGAACACTGTCATTAATTCCAGCAAGAATAACCGATTGGTTTCCAACTGGTACACCAGCATCGGCCAATTTCTCACATGCCAGCTTTGACTCCCCGGTTATTTCAATCGATGTATTAAAGTGGGTATTAAGCCAGACCGGGTGATATTTCCGCAAAATATTGCAGAGATTATCGGTAATTCGCTGTGGAAAAACAACCGGTGCACGCGTGCCAATCCGGATGATTTCGACGTGATCAATCGACCGCAAATTTTTTAAAATATATTCGATAATATTATCATTGATTAACAATCCATCCCCGCCAGAAAGAAGCACATCCCTTACTTCAGGTGTCTCGCGGATATATTGCATCGCGGCATCAAGCTGTTTTTTCGGAACTCCCATGCCTATTTGCCCGGAAAAGCGGCGGCGTGTACAGTATCGGCAATACATCGAGCATTGATTGGTAACGAGAAACAATACCCTATCAGGATAGCGATGCGTTAAACCGGGAACAGGTGAGTCTTCATCCTCGTGAAGCGGGTCTTCAAGATCGTATTTCGTTTTGTGCATTTCCTGAGAGATCGGAACCGACTGCATGCGGATCGGACAGCGGGGATCATCTGGATTCATGAGGGATGCATAGTAGGGTGTAATATTTAATGGGATCGTTTTTGTTGATATCCTGACGCCTTCTTCTTCAGCAGGGGTGAGGTTGATCACTTTTCGTAAATCCTCCAATGTTCGGATTGTGTTTGTCAGCTGCCAAATCCAATCGTTCCATTGCTCTTCATCGACATCCTTCCACAATTCAATCTCATGCCAGTGTCTGGCTGGTTTATATAATGTCATCTTCATTACCATTCCTCCCTGTCACTTTAACGGTAAATGATGCAAGTTCCGTGCCAAAAATGGATGCTTTCCATTAAGGTTGTGAAGAAAGGAAACAGCGGTAAAGATCATCGTTTCAGGTTTGCAGAAAACAGAAATGCTGATTATTCGGCACCAGGCAAATTCTTTTGGAGTTTATACTGAAGTGTCTGCCTTGGAATGCCAAGCAGTACAGAAGCCTGTTTGATGTTCCCTTTTGTGATCTGGAGCGCGTCACGGATCAGTCTTATTTCCAGTTCTTTTAAATTTTCACGGAGCGATAGGGATGGTGATCGTTCCTTTTTCATATACTGCCGTTTCTTTTGCTTAAGAATGATCGGCAAATCTGCTTCTGAAAGCATTTCTTCCTCGCAAACATTCATCATATATTCGATCGCATGCTTTAACTCACGAACATTACCCGGCCAGCTGTAAGTATGGAAATACTCCTTTAAACCATCTTCCAAAGAGGCAACCTTCTTATTTAAGCTTTTATTAAAGGAATGAATAAAAGAGGATGTCAATAAATCAATGTCTTCCGGTCTTTCCCGCAATGGGATCAACTCAAAAGTCAGTACGTTCAGGCGGTAAAACAAATCAGGCCTTAATGTTCCCTGTTCAAGCGCTGTCCGCGGATCGATATTCATAGCCGAAATCACCCTTGTATTGACCGGAATTTCCTTTACCGACCCTACTCGTCGAACCGACCCTTCCTCAAGGACGCGAAGAAGTTTGGCTTGAAGGACAATCGGCATTGTATGAAGCTCATCAAGAAAGAGGGTTCCGCCGTCAGCCAGTTCAAATAGGCCCGGCCGGTCGACAGCTCCAGTATAGCTTCCCTTCGAGGTTCCGAATAAAATGCTTTCCAAAAGCGTTTCAGGGATTGCTGCACAGTTTTGCGCAACAAACGGTGCTTGAGACCTCCTTGATGCATGGTGGATTCCCTGAACGAATAATTCTTTTCCCGAGCCACTTTCTCCAAAAACTAAAATCGGTGCATCTGTTTGCGCGAGCTTCCTTGCTTTTTCTTTAGTAGCTAAGAAATCATGATTGACTGTCAGCAAATCGTTTAACGTATATTTTACGCTTTCCTGCTTCCATGCTTTCGGTTGTTTGCTTTTTTGGAAATGAAGCAATCGTTCGGAAAGGAGCTTCATCCGCGAATAATCCTTTGCGATCTCGACGGCTCCGATCACCCGACCGCCGACGAGGATCGGCAAGGTTGTGTTGACGGTTTCAATTGTTTTGCCATAAATGTTTACATACGTCTGTGTTTGGTTAATAATCGGCTGTCTCGTTTTTGCGACTTTCAGCAATGTACTCGTCCGCTCATTTAAAGATGGAAAAACGGAAAGCAGCGGCCTGCCGAGCACTTCAGAAATTTTCAAGCCGTCATGGCGGGCGGCAACCTCATTATAAAAGATCGTATACCCGGCAGTATCAACTGCATGTATTCCTTCATCGATGCTTTTTAAAATGGCTGTCAGGACTTCATTTGTCATTTCATCTTTTCCCATCCGCCTCTCCTCCCTTTTGCCTCCTTATCTATATATGGGCGGGGTGCCGAAGAATTGTCATCAATGTGCCGGTTTTTCAGCAAATGTTTTTTTCGTTAAATTCTTTGTCCACACATTCATATCCTCAAGCTTGTTATAGATGAAGCAATTTTTCAGCATTCTGCCCGTATACGAGTATCCGAGCTGTTTAAAGGCCGCATTCATTCCAAATGACAACGCTCTTGCCATCGTAAACACATGGAAAATTCCATCTTTAACTAACTCTTCTTCCAGCTTCAAAAGCAAAATCTTCATTAAGCCATGCTTGCGATGCTCTTTTAATGTGGCACAGTCAGTCATTTCGGCATTTTTATAGAAGTGGTTAACCTCTGCGGACGCTGCACTGACTATTTCCCCTTCATGGTACAAAGCAAAATATACCGTCCCTTCGCTGATCGTTTTCTTTACATATTCGGGTTCATGGAGCGGGGTGGGGTAAACTGCAAAGACTTGCCGATAAAGGGAAGCTAACGATTCAGCGGTCGAGGCGCCAGCTTTTTTTAACGTATACCCATCTGGAAGTGCAGGGGGTTCACGAGTAAGGCTAATTTTAGAAAGACCCTCCATGATCTGGTCTTCTTTTAACCAATCGTCCGCGGCCATTCGTTCGTCACGAAAAAATTTTGCGAATAAATAAGCGTCCGATCCAAGGAAATAACGGTCAATGAAAGCCTCCAAAATATAGCAGTTGTTCAGAAGCCGTTTACAGTCTTCTTTTCTGCTCTTTAATATCAACTTTTCAGCATTGGATTCCACTGCGAGTTGTTCCGCTTCATTCATGACCTCCGTAAAATCCCCTAGATAATCATCAATTCTTACTCGCTTGTTAAAAGGATCGATAAACGCGTCGATAAAGAAATTTTCTCCTACATGCCTTTTAAAATAGGAATTGCTGTTCATGTACGACTGCTCCCTTTTTAAAAAAACCTGGCTCTAAACACCAGGTTTTATCGTTTATTAGCCTTATAGTTAATTAGTATGAAGCCCACACCATTTGATAATCGTAAAGGCGATGATTTCTGCTGCTGCAAATAAGTCTTCAAGAATGATATATTCATTGGTATCATGGGCAGCCTCGGTTACTCCCGGCCCAAAAACGACCACCGGTGTTCCCCCGACATTCGATAAAATACCGCCATCTGTTCCCCATGGAGATGCCTCAATAACAGGTTTTTCTTTTTTTACTTCAACAAAGGCTTCGGATAACGCTGTTAGGAGAGGATGGTCGATGTCGAGGTTGCCGGGCTGCCACCTGCCCCCGAACCAGTCAATTTTCAGCGGATGCAGTTGGAACCACGGGTCTGCTTCGTTCAGCTGCTTAAGACAAGCTTCCATTTCCTGTTCGGCAGCCTTCATCGTTTCATCCGGAGAAACGCCCATTCTTCCTTCAATCACAGCCGAATCAGGAACGGACGAAGGCCATTCTCCACTGTTGATTTTGCCAATATTAATCGGAATCGGAATTGGCGTTTTGGCATAGAGGGGATCATTAACCCGCGTATTTCGCTGCTCTTCCAAATTTTGCAGTGCTGTTAACACGACCATTGCCTTTTCTATTGCACTTACCCCTTCATATCTCGTTCCGCCATGGGCAGACCTGCCTTTCACGGAAATTCTGAACCACATCGAGCCTTGCTGCTTTGGAAACAACCTCATGTTTGTCGGCTCGGGAATGATCGCACCATCCGCTTTATAGCCTCTTAGGACAGCAGCCAGCGTTCCCGCTCCGCCGCTTTCCTCTTCAATCACGCTTTGAAAAATAACATCGCCGTTTAAGCTCAGTCCGCAGGAAACAATCGCTTCTATCGCGAGAAGAAGGGCGACAGATCCTCCCTTCATATCTGTTGCTCCCCGCCCAAACAGTTTCCCGCCATCAATAGTGCCGCTAAAAGGATCATGAAGCCAATCATTTCTGTCCCCCGGGGGGACAACATCTATATGTCCATTTAAGATCAGTGATCGTCCTCCGCCTGCTCCTTTAAGGACACCCACGACGTTTGGGTTGCCGCTAAAATCCTTCCTGTCCGAGCAAAATGCCTCATGGCCTGTGACGGATTGTTCACCAATTTCCCATATATCAAGTTCAAGGCCGAGTCGTCTGCATTTCTCAATAATAATCGCCTGAGCTTTGCTTTCATGGCCTCGGATACTGCCTTCCTGGACAAGCTTTTGCAGCAGGCGTGCTCCTCTCGCCCGATTCTCTTTAATCCACGTCCCGATTTTTTCCATTTCTGTCTCCATTCCGCACTCATACCTCCCCTGAAAAGTCACATACCGGATTATACCTTTATGATAAAAGCGGAAGCGGTTTTTGCTTCGATCGCTTTTAAAGTGAAGGGCTCAAACACCTCGATAAGGAACAATTGGTCGTTTGTAATATGGAAAACACCCATTTCCGTAATGATCATATCAACACATTTCGCTGAAGTTAACGGCAGGGTGCATTCGTCAACGATTTTCGGGGTGCCATTTTTATCTGTATGGTTCATTAACACAATTACTTTTCCGGCCTTTTGGGCGAGCTCCATTGCGCCACCCATCCCGGGAACTTTTTTACCGGGAACAATCCAATTGGCAAGATCGCCGCTGCCGCTTACTTGAAGAGCACCAAGGATCGTCACATCCACCTTCCCGGTCCGTATCATCCCAAATGCGACAGCACTGTCGCAATAACTGGCACCGTCGATCACCGTTACAGGAAAACCGCCTGCATTGCATAGATTCTCATCTTCACTGCCTTTCTTTGGAGTCGGTCCCATTCCGACAATTCCGTTTTCCGCCTGGAACATGACATGGATGTTTTCAGGCAAATAGTTCGGAACTAAGGAAGGGATGCCTATCCCAAGATTCACAACCATCCCGGGCTTGATTTCCAAAGCTGCCCGTTTTGCGATCTTAGCGCGATTATCTATTCCCAAACCCATTTCCAATTCACTCCTCCCGAAGCAATGATATAATCAACGAACACACCGGGTGTCACGATTTCTTCAGGATTCAGGCTGCCAAGCGGGACAATTTCTTCGACCTCTGCAATCGTGGTTTTCCCGGCCATAGAAACAAGTGGATTTGTGTTTCTGGCACTTTTGTCGAAAACTAAATTTCCGTATGGATCCGCTTTTTTTGCATATACGACTGACATTTCCGCGCTTAAAGCGGTTTCGATTAAATAATCCTTCCCGTTAATATTGGTTTTCGGCTTGTTTTCCGACACAAGCTGATTATCGATGCCGATATCGGTTAGAATTCCTCCCAGTCCAACTCCGCCGGCGCGGATTCGCTCTGCTAAAGTTCCCTGCGGCGAGAATTCGACTTCCAGCTCACCAGCTGTCATCATTCGTCCGGCAGCGGAATTCGAGCCGATATGGGAAGCAATTACTTTCTTCGCTCTCCCAAGGCTGACAATTTTCCCGATGCCAATATGGGGAAATCCTGTGTCATTGCCGATTAAAGTCAGATCTTTTATTCCCTTCTCCAAAATGCCATCAATAAGATCCGGCGGGGAACCGATCCCGCCAAAACCTCCGAACATGATCGTCATTCCATCATAAAACAAGTCCATAACATCCTTAATCGTTGTGATTTTCCCGAACGGATTTTCCATTTATTCCACTCCATCCCTTTTTAGGACAAGCTTTCTTTCAAACTGGATGAATGATTGATTGAGAAGCCTTACTAATTCATCGATTTCTCTTTTTGTAATTGTTAGCGGCGGAGCGATCAGGACGGCATCGCCGCTCATGCCTGTATCACCCGCTCCGGCCGGGTAAAGAAGCAAGCCTTGTTGCTGGGCTATTTTGACCAATTCACCAGTTACATTAACAGTTCGTGAAAACGAACGTTTTTCCGCTCTGTCTTCAACAAATTCAAGACCGATTAATAATCCTTTGCCGCGCAGATCTCCGATAAAAGTGTATTTTTGCTGCAGTTTTTTCAGCTGGTTCAGCAAGTATACGCCTTTCGCTTCGACTTCCGAAATGACGCTCTGTTTATCCAAATAGTCGAGCACTGCCAGAGAAACAGCACACGCCTGAGGATTTGCACTCAGTGTGTGGCCGCTCATGATACTTTTTGAGCCTGATAAAATCGGCTCAATGATTCTATCGCTTACGAGCGCCGCGGCAATCGGTGTATATCCTGCCCCCATCCCTTTACCGAGCACGACAATATCAGGGATGATCCCCCAGTGTTCACAAGCAAGCATTTTTCCTGTCCGCCCGAATCCAGACATCACTTCATCAGCTATAAATAAAATGTTGTTTCTCGTGCAAATATCTTTAATGATCCGGTAGTATTCCTCCGGGGGTGTAATGGCTGCGCCGGCGGCACCGACGATCGGTTCAGCGATAAAGGCGGCGATATTGTCAGGGCCTATCCGTGCAATTGCCGTTTCCAGCTCATGGGCACATAAATATCCGCACTCCGGCACTGCAAGTTTAAAGGGACAGCGGTAGCAATATGGAGGATGGATGACCGGTAAGTCTTCCAGCAAAGGAGTGAACCGCGCCCGTCTCCCCGGATGGCCGGACATTGAAAGGGCTCCGAGCGTTATCCCGTGATAGCTGAGCCACCTTGACAGCACTTTTGTTTTCGTAGGAATCCCTTTTTCCTGCCAGTATTGAATCGCGATTTTCATCGCTGTTTCGGTTGCTTCAGAGCCGCTGTTGACGAAAAAGCTCCAATTTAAATCTCCGGGAGTATGCTCGGCAATTTTTTTTGCTAATTTCTCGGCAGCATCACTTGTAAATTGAGACCGATAGACGAAAGATACTTTTTTCGCCTGTTCATGCATCGCTTCCACAATTTCCTCAACACCATGGCCGATATTGGCGGTGACGGCACCGGAACACGCATCCAAATACTTCTTCCCGTCTGTATCATAAAGAAAAACGCCTTTGCCATACTCAACCGTCGGATAAACAGCATCGAGAAAAGGCTTTATTAAAAACGACTGTTCCATAGTCTCCCTCCACTCCACCTGCTGGGACAATATATTAAATTGTATGAGACTGCCCGGGAAATCTTTCTTAAAGAATCCATTACATGTAAGGAATTGCCGCTTTGATTTTTCAGGTTGACAGATTTATTTGTGGACTCGTGGATGGATGGTTGGTTTTCCGAAGATTTTTAGAAATATAATGACTAATTAGGCCGTGTTTGTTGAGAAATCCAGAATAAAAAACTAAAGTATTGGCTAACTATTAATCAACTCTATTTTTTCTCATCGTTGTAGTCGAAGATAGGTGTAATAACCCATTACAAATAAAAATTTAGGAATAATAAACTGAATTTGCTGAATTTAATGAAAATTATTTGTAAGTTTTTCTAGCCCTCTGCTATATTAAAGGAGATTTCGTATCATAAAATTCAATGGCAGGAGGTTTTAGGTTGAAAAAATTAAAGAGGACGTTTTTGTTTAGTGCTATTTTGTCAGCAGCGTTAGTGATATCATCTGTTCCAATTAGTGGTCTTGCCCATGATGATCTAGGGAGTGACATTATTGAGAAAGGACAGGGCGCCGGTTATGGAAAGAATGATACCCTGATTCTTGAAGGGAAATTTAGAAACCTCACTGAAGTTGCACCTGAAATGAAAGTTGTCCGGGCGGATGGAAAGCAAAACAGCTTTGGCGATGTATATGCCCATAAGGGTTTTGCTTACATTGGAACGCATACGAATAATGGCGGGAACGGAGGAGTAAGGGTTTTTGATTTAAAGGATCCGGCTAATCCCAAGGAAGTGGCTGTTTTTGCACACAATGATGTTCCGGGTACATGGCAGGAAAAAGTAATCGTAAAATCAGTAAGAACTCCATACTTCAAAGGGGACCTGGCAGTTGTCAGTGTCCAGCAATTGAATCGTAATAATCCAGACTCACAGGGAGGATTCCTTCTTTATGATGTAACGAAGCCCTATAACCCTAAAAAGTTAGGATTCTGGAAGGTAACTAAAAAAACAAACGGGACGCATGAACTGTATTTGACTGTTCAGGGTAACCGTGTGTTGGTTCTTGCAGCGAATCCGTATGCGGATTATTACAGCCATGGTGAAGAAAAAGACTTCCAAATTGTTGATGTTTCCAATCCAGTTAATCCGAGCACAATCTGGCAGTTTGACCCCAGGACGCTTGAAGAAATACCAGACGATTTTAATGGCTATCACTGGAATGCACCTGATGGAAAGACTCGTCCTGTTTTTAACCACAGTACAATGGTAGATGATACTGGAAAATTTGCATACGTGTCGATGTGGGATTTAGGCACTGCCATTTTTGATATTAGAAATCCAGAGAATCCGATTTACCTTGGCAGGACACAGTATGCTCCCCACCAGCAAGGTTCTGCACATTCAGCCGCACTTGCAAAAGGCGGGAGAATCCTGATCGAAACGCGTGAAGTGTATAACCCGAGCAAAGCGGGTTATGAACAGGCATACGGATATACAAGGATTTTTGATATTAAGGATAAAACCAATCCAAAGCTCCTGAGCGAGTTTAAGACAGAATTGGTTGATGATATTGAGGATGGAGTAACCTTTGCGAATACCGTACATGATCCAAAAGTAGTAGGGAAGATTCTTTTCTTGTCGCACTATGCAGGTGGTGTGCGTGCTGTCGATATATCCAATCCGGCAAATCCGGTGGAAATCGGCAAATATGTTCCTATAGATTCAAATGTATGGGGAGTTTTTGTGGAGCGTAATTACATCCTTGCATCGGATATCGGCACCGGGTTAAAAGTTTTATATAAAAAGGATGCGCACGACGATAACGAAGATGCGGAAGAACCAGAGAATGACGGAGATAATGATGATAATGAAAATTAAATAAAACTTTTTTATGACACACAAATAGGCAGGCTGATTTGGTTCAGTCTGCCGTATTTTTATATTCTACCGCGACGATTCCCTCCGTGATACTGAACTATCAGTTGTCTGTCAAGCTCAGGAACGAATTGGCTGCGAAGACATTGGTGCGTCGATTTTCAACTAAGCTTAAATGCGTCCGCTAAACACAGTGCGTCAATCTTGAAATTTATTGTAACGCGCAAGTACGAATCGTACCCACCCCCACACTAACTACAATCTTGTCTTTTCAAACACTAATCATATTCTTCGCCAGCTCAGCTACTTAGCTTAGATGTCACCCTCATTTTCTATTTATTCGCTAGTCACACAATTGCAGTTTCAAGCATCGCACCGGATATGTTCTTGATAATATCACGGGCAATCCAAACACCGCAAGCACTCGCCTGTGCCAGTCCCCTTGTAATACCGGCTCCGTCACCGCCAACATATAATCCCGAAATTTCTGTCTCAAACCGATCTGTTAATTTAGGCCGTGCCGAATAAAATTTTGCTTCCACTCCATAGAAAAGAGTATGCTCTGAAGCCAATCCAGGTGTCACATGATTGAGAGCCTCAGTCATTTCGATTAAGCTTCTCAACGTGTTATATGGGAGCGCAAGACCTAGATCACCAGGAACGGCCTCTTTTAGTGTCGGCTCAATGAAGCCTTCTTTAATTCTTTTTTCTGTCGACCTTCTTCCTTTTAAAATATCGCCGTATTTCTGGACAATCAAGCCGCCGTTTGAAAGGCTGTTGGCCAGCCGCGATACTTCATGCGCATATTCATTCGGTTTGTCGAAAGGATCCGAAAAAGTGTGCGATACTAATAAAGCAAAATTAGTATTCGGGCTGCCAAGCTTCGGGTCTTTATAAGCGTGGCCATTTGCAAGCATGATCCCTGAGTGGTTTTCGACAACCACATGCCCGGAAGGATTGCTGCAAAATGTCCGGACTTTTGTGCCGACAGACGTGTTAAAGACAAATTTGCCTTCATATAAATGTTCATTGATCTCTTCCATGACAATATTCGATGTTTCGACACGGACACCGATATCAACCTGATTGCTGATCATTCGCAATCGCCGCGATTTCATGATTTGGCTCAGCCATTTAGACCCGTCACGTCCCGGGGCGACGACGACTTTGCCAGCTCTGATCTCTTCCCCATTCTTAAGGAGAATTCCGTTCACCAACCAGCCATCAGGCTTCTTTTCGGTCAAAAGATCCTCCACTTCCGTTTTAAAGGCCATATCAATCTTTTCTCTTAAATACTCAAAAATACTCATTAAAATTTGCAGGTTCTGCTCTGTTCCCAAGTGGCGTACGTTCGCCCGCAGTAGCTTTAAGCCGGCTGCATAACCGCGCCGTTCAATATCCCTGACTTTATCCGTGAGCGGATCGGTAATCGAACTCGTAGCACCATGGCTTAAATTAATTTCATCAACATACTTAATCAGTTCGATGACTTCGGAATCGGAAAGGTAATCGGTCATCCAGCCGCCAAATTCACTTGTAATGTTAAATTTGCCATCGGAATAGGCGCCTGCACCGCCGAAACCATTCGTGATTGAACAGGCTGGCAAGCAGCCTGCGAAGTCTTTCTTACCGGCTGGTGGCGGACACTTCTCAATTTTCTTTTGTAAAATTGGACAATTCCTCTTATAGATATCATGGCCTTTATCAATTAATAAAACCTTTGCACCAGGCATTTTTAATGTCATTTCATAGCAGGTAAAAATACCAGCCGGACCGGCTCCAACGACGATTACATCATAATTTGCTTTCACCGAAAATCCCCCAGTCATCTAATTCGCTTTACCATTAACCGAGTATATTTCACAATGGAACAAGCTAAACCGAAAAACGAATGAAGTTGTCTAAATTAACAGGAGTATGCCGTAGGAAACGAATAATACTGTCTTAACTATAAATAACCGTTTTTCAGTTAAAGAATGCTTTTATGAAATTCACTCACCATACGTAAATATAACAAAGACCTATCCTATAGTCAAGTTTTTCACGAACTATAATTACGTTTATAGTGTTTAATGTTCGTGTTTTTGAAAGATATTATAAGAGGCACCCCTGCCAATGCTGGGAGTGCCTCAGAGCTCGCGTATCAAGTTTATGCTTTTACCAATTCCCGTAGCTTGCCCCGATAATAATCAATAAAATAAACAATACTACTATCAAAGCAAAGCCGCCATTATATCCGTAGTCTGCGGCAGGATAAGCATATCCGTAATGACAGCTGTCACATCCGTATGCCATGGACATTCACTCCTTTTTATTTATATCTTTTGCAGTACACATTATGTAATGGGTACTTGACCCGCATGTGTGTTTGCCCAAATTTCTAAAATAAATTTGAAGCAACAGTTTTTAGCAAGCAGACATTTATTTCGGGAATTACAAAAATATTTCTTTTCCTTGACAACAAATTACGTTACTATTGTGTAAGAATTTACATCAGGAGGCTTCCTGCATAGATGGAAAGAAAAGTCATTTTCACAGTTTTATTGTTTTACGGTTTATATTATATGTTTTATCTGGCCGGTTCAGATACGAAAGCAGATGATAAAGATAACAGTTCGATATATGAAAAAATTGCTGCCGGAAAAGATTATCAGTATTTGGTCGTTGGTGATAGCATCGGGCGCGGGGCAGGTGCAGAGAATCAAGAGTTAACGTGGTTTTCGCAGCTTGAGGAATTGATCAGAAACGAATTTGGCGGCAAGGGAACGCGGCATGCTGTTGTCCAGAGCGGTGCTACTGCATTTGAAGGGATTTTTAAGCTGCAGAATACGCATATGCCGGACAGAATCGATGCAGCGTTTATTGTTTTTGGGGAAAATGATCGGAAATACATGGATGCGGGCACGTTCTCAGCCCATTATGAAAAGATCGTTCGCCATCTGATCATGCATTATCCGTCAGCACAAATATTTACGATTACCGAGAACAGCCTTGATCAAGAAGAGTTTGCCGGGGAGATCAGTAAAATTACTGAATATTACGGGGCTGTCAACATTGATATGCGTGTGCCTTTTCGCGATTCAGGCCTAACTGTTCAGCAATTAACAACCGATCTCGTCCATCCGAATGGAAAAGGCTATCGGCTTTATGCAGAGCAGCTGTTCAAAGTAATGAGCAGTGTCCAGCAAAAAACAGGGCAGCAGGCTGAACTAATTAAACCCCTCAATCCGCTTGCTGACATTCAACTTACTGAACAGTCTAATTATAAAGAGAAAAAAGGTTTTACCTTCTACAACGGTCTGCATGTAAGTACAAAGCAGGGGGATTTCATTGAATACGAATTTACTGGCCCGGAATTAGGAGTTACTGTACTGCGGAGTGAATTTGGTGGATTAATGGATGTCTATATCGATGATGCCTATCATGGTTCCATTTCAACGTGGTGGCCAATCGATAAGCAGAGGAATCTTTATATCGCCAGCGGGCTTGGTGATCGATCGCACACAGTGAAATTCGTTGTAAAAGATGAGCGATCTGAAAGTAATATAACCAATCGTGCAGACATTGCAATCTCTTCGATTATCATTGCAGAAAAACAATAAGGAAGCCTTTGATGGCTTCCTTATTTCTGTAAAGGTGATCAGACTTTATGAATGGGTCGAGTGTGACCATGGCTTGTTCAATCGAATGTTACCTCTAAAACCGGCGATGTTCCCCGCTCGACAGGTCCAGCTGCTTTCTTCTCGATCGCTGCTGCATTGTCCGTATTGGTAATGATGATCGGGGTAACCGTACTTTTTGCTTTCTCCTTGACAAGCTCAAGATCAAAGCTTACTAACCGGTCTCCGACCGAAACTTTATCCCCGACACTGATATGGGCTTCAAAGCCTTCGCCATTCATAGAAACCGTTTCAAGGCCAATATGAATCAGAATCTCTGCTCCATTTTGCGCCCTGATCCCGATCGCATGTTTCGTAGGAAATACCTGGACGATTTCTCCATCAACCGGTGAAACCACTTCCCCCTCTGAAGGCTCGACTGCAATGCCATCACCCATCATTCTTTCAGAGAAAACCGGATCAGGCACCTGCTCCAAATTAATTGCTGTTCCGGTTACCGGAGCAAATATCTGCACGGTTTTAATTGCTTCTTTCTTTCCAAATAGCTTCTTGAACATGCTGTTCATCCTTTCCAAAGTAGCGGTTTACTCGTTGTTTTCAAAGAGTACAACGAACTCCTTGTACCCTTCTTCTTGCAGTTTGTCTTTCGGGATAAATCTCATCGCTGCTGAATTCATGCAATACCTTAAGCCGGAAGGCCCTGGGCCATCATTAAATACATGGCCCAAATGGGAATCGGATGATTTGCTTCTGACTTCTGTACGGATCATACCGTGACTGTAATCAGACTTTTCAGCGACATCTTCTTCTTTAATAGGCTTTGTAAAACTGGGCCAGCCGCAGCCGGCATCATACTTATCCTTTGATGTGAAAAGCGGTTTTCCTGAAATGATATCGACATATATACCGTCGCGAAATTCGTTCCAATATTCATTTCGGAACGGCGGTTCGGTGCCATTATTCTTTGTCACCTCATATTGCAACGGTGTCAGTTGTTTTTTCAACGGTTTATGATCTTTTTCCAACTTACTCCCCCCAATGGCTTCGGATAAAAGCTGCCCGGCCGGAGCCTTCCTGGTACGCTTCATATCGAGCCCGATTCTTTTTGTAATAGTCCTGATGATACTGTTCTGCGGGGTAAAAGGTTTTAGCAGGTATAATTTTTACAGCAATCGGCTTATTAAAGCGGCCGCTTTTTTCAAGGTTCTCTTTTGACTGTTCGGCCAGCTGCTTCTGTTTTTCATTATGATAGAAAATCGCTGTTTGATACGAGCTTCCCCTGTCAAAGAACTGACCTCCGGGATCTGTCGGATCAATTTGCTGCCAATAAAGTTCCAATAATCTTTCATATGGAAAAATTTCCGGATCAAACGTAATTTGGACTGCTTCGTAATGGCCGGTTGTCTCAGAGCAAACTTCCTCGTACGTCGGGTTTTCCTTCGTGCCCCCGGTATAACCTGAAACCACTTGTAAGATCCCGGGCTGCTGATCAAATGGCTTGACCATGCACCAAAAACAACCGCCTGCGAACGTCGCCAATTGACTTGTGTTCTCGCTCAAATAAAGCACCTCTTTTCTCATGCTCATCGTCACTATACTTATTCCCCAACAGGACGATTTTACGCTCCATTATAAGATTATATGAAAAGCTTGCTACATGCAAAGGATAGAATTTAAAAATAGCAACAGGGCCGAAAAGCACCTCAAGTGCAAGCCAATAATTTACTTGCACAAACCGAAAAAATCGAGCATATGTTAAATGACGTAAACTACCCGGATTGGAGCGAAAATTATGCCCGACCAGAATTATTTCGAAAAGGCGTCCATGTACGACATGCTGGCAAAATACTATAAATATTTAAATCCGCGCATGCATGTTCATTATTATTTTAAGCACTTGAAGTATATCGGAAAAGCGGTGCACTCATTGCGGACTGCGGGAGCTCCGGACAACAGCATGATGCGGCCGGCACAAGTGCGCGTGCTCCATGCTTCCCCGAACGGACCAGACGTGGACATTTATGTAAACGGTAACCCCATTCTGAAAAACTTCTCTTATAAGCGAGGCAGTAATTATGTATCCTTGCCTCCGGGAAGACACCAAGTCGATATTTATCCCGCTGGAGACATGGTCTCGACGGTTCTCAGCAAGAGAGTGACGATTGCGTCTGGCCAATATTATACTTTGGCTGCAGCGGGCCCCATCGAAAAACTGCGCCTTTTTGTATTTGAAGATAAACCAGGTGTTCCAGAAAATGAAACAAAAATGCGATTCATTCACCTTTCCTCTGATGCACCGGCAATAGATATCGCGGTGAAAAATGGAGATGTCATTTTTCCAAACGTTTCATATAAACAAGAAACAAGCTATCTTGGATTATCTGCGATGAGAGTCGATCTTGAGGCAAGAGTAGCTGGTACAGATAAGACTGCTTTGCCCCTGTCCGGACTAACCTTAAAAGCAAATGAAACCTATACGATAGCAATGGTCGGCTTTTTAAACGATGATCCGGGCCTCGACACGGTTATACTAAATCAATAAAGCGGCCGGAGGGCGGGTCTCCTGCCGCTTTCATTTTGTATTGTTTGGCGCATGCGCCGCCACTAATTGACTGGCACACTCAACGTAAACTGAATATTGTCGTTCTTTAAATCAAATTCATTAACTTTTACCTTTATATTGCTTTTGAGCTTCATATTTTGCAGGCTGACATACACAAGCTCTTCAATTGGGCTGATTTCCACCCATTCAGGCAGCTCATAACGGTCATTGATAAATTTTAAGACATAAGAAACAGGAAGCGGCAGCTGACCGACCGAGATTGATTCTTGCCTTAAAAGTAAATCACCGTTTTCAAGGGCTTCCGGCTCAAAGGTTAATTTCATGTTTATTTCATCTGTAAACACTGGAAGCGTCCCGTATAACACAACCTCATCCTGCAAGATGACTTGATAATTGGCAGGTCCTGTTAATCCTTCCGATTCGAGATAATGATTAATGACTCTGTTCAAATCGTGTTTATTCGTTTTAATATTAAATTTAACGTCATCCTGATCAGCAGGTTCAGGCAAGCTGCCTGGTCTATCCCCCGCTGGTGAGTTGATCATGAACAATAAAACCGCGATAACGGAAATATTCACCCCTGCCAGCAGGAGAAATAAAGTTCTCCATTTATTCTTCATCGATTTTGTGTCTCCTCTTTTTGGCTTATATAAGAACCTCCGGAATTTTCCGCTAAAGCCCCGTCGCTAAGTTCTTTATATACCCGTTCGCCAATCAGCTCATAGCCGCGGTCATTAGGATGAAAATAATCCGTAAATAAAATATCCTCTTCCGGGTTTTCAAAAATGTCCATAATTTCGACGAAATAGGCATTTTCATACTGGGTAACCGTTGATTGACTTATTAAGTTCCATTCAGAAACAATCATATTTAGTTCGTCAATATTGGAGAACCACTTCACAAACGGGTTGTAAAGGCCTACAAGAACAATTGCAGTATCCTTATTATAGCTCTTCACCGTATTTAAAATTTCTTGGAGCCGTTCCTCATATCTTTCTTTTTCGTAAGCGAAATCATCCAGCTTTAAATGGGAAATATTTTCGCGGACGACCTTCATCATATCATTTCCGCCGATTGTGATCACCGTTATGTCTGCTTGTTCGATTGCCGCTCTCACCTCGGGATCTTCAAGCCTGCGAATTAAATCGGTTGTCCGGTTGCCTTTCACGCCATAATTTTGAAAGTCAGCCCCCTTTATCCCTTTATCGGCTTCAAGCTTTTCTCGTAAATAGGGGATATAGCCGCCTCGCTCCGTGCTGTCTCCAACACCCTCTGTTAATGAATCGCCGACTGATACGACGCTTATTTCTCTTGGAATATAGTTATCGGGAATGTCTTGCTTCACTACGAGTCCCAGTTGTTTTTGTGGATGGGCCATTTCTGTTTCAGAGGAAATAAAGTCACACGAAGAAAGAAGGATCGTACAAAGTAAAAGGGAGATGAATGTCTTTTTCATATCATCACCTGCTTTCATTCTATTATAATATTATATCATGTTCACATCTGCCCTGAACAAAATCTTGTTTCATATATACCCGCGGAAGGTTACAGGAAAAACTAAAAAATAGGCCCATTTCAGGCCTATTGCAGCGTTTTAATATCGCTGATCATTTGTTCAAAGGGAATTCCATTAAGTCCGGTATACGATTGCACAACCGTTCCTTCCTGATCAACGAGGAAGAAATCAGTACCGTGGATAACCTGATCATCATTTTCCGGTTTTTGCACCCATGTTTTAAATACATCAACCGCAAATGTCTGGATCTCATCCTGGGTATAGCCCGTCAAGAAATTCCAATTCGCAAAATCGACGTTAAAATTCTCCGCAAAGGTTTTTAACGTCGCTCCGTTATCCACTTGCGGATCAACGGTAAAAGAGACAAACTCGATGTTTTCAATTCCTTCATCTTTAGCCATCTTTTGCAGCTTTGCCATATGATGAGTCATTGGTATGCATACATCATCACAGCTTGTAAAAATAAAATCGGCCACCCAGACTTTGCCTTTCAAATCTTTGAGGCCAAATGCTTCCCCTTCCTGGTTTGTGTATGTAAAATCACTTACAGGCCAGTCTTTGGCATTTTCAATCTCTTTTTGACCGCAAGCGGTGAGAACGACTGCTGCAAACAGAATGAACAACATTAAAAAGTTCTTTTTCATTATATTTCACCTGCATTCCTTTTTCCTGTCGAACATTATTCTAACAAAGGTTTTAGAAAGAAGGAAGGAAAACGTTTTTCCAAACTTGGTGAACAGAATGAAAAAAACATCCGAAAGTCAGAATGTTCTTCCGTGATGATTTCTCATTGTTTCATAAAAAGTATTAACAAATAAAGAATAATTAAAGCAATGGGCTATCTTGTGAACCTTAAAGCGTGCTTTATCAGCGGATTTGCGAAGATCGGCAATGCTTTTGCCAAATGCTTCCCCTCGATCAACAACGATTTTTACCGGTTCTTGTATATAATCCATCTCAGCCGCGTCAGTCAACGCCCAGAGTGTTAACACATCATGCATCGGGCTTCCGGGAATATCAGGATTCTTATTTTTATAAAAATTATAGTAGTAATCAACCAAGGGCTTAACGAGCATTCCTGCCTGGCTGTTGATCGCGCAATAATAAGTGTGGAGCTTATCGATCATATCAGGGGTAATAATCGCCGCCGATGTTACATCAAGCGGAATAATATGAATCATTTTAGGAGCCATATTAATGACGATATTTGCGGCATAGGGATCCCCGAAAAAGTTCGCTTCAGCTACGGGAGTGACATTGCCGGGAACAACAAAAGCGCCTCCCATAATATAAAATTCTTTCACCTGCTTCATTAACGACGGGTATAAAATAAATGCTGCTGCCAGGGAAGACAATCTCCCCACATTGACAATATATATATCATGCTTGTATTTTGCGATAATCTTGTTTATGTCATGAAAGTTTTCAAGATTGATATTGAAACAATCAAATTTGGGGCTAATCGGGCCGAGACCCTCGAGGCCATGAATTTCCGGATAATAGATCGGGTGATCACCTGTCAACGGCAATTCTGCACCACCAATGACCGGGATATCCGTAAAACCTGTAATTGCTTGTAAAAACGCGGCATTGCGAACTGCGAAATCTTTAGGAACATTTCCATAATCACCGACGACACCGACTATATTTATTTCATCGTTAAAATAAGCGTAAATCGCTGCGACAAAATCATCAACGCCAAAATCACTAAAAAACAATACATTCTTTTTTGCCATTTCACACCTCCCATTTATAAGATACTGATTGAGGAGGATAAAAATGGCAGTAAAATATTCACGCTGCAAAAGTACTATTCTTGTTCTTTTGCCGAGAACAATGGCACATAAATTCTAAAGGTCGTGCCTTCCCCTTCTTTGCTTTCTACTTCGATTTTTCCTTTCATTCGTTCAATGATTTGGTAACAGACCATCAAACCGATTCCTGTTCCTTTTTCCTTCAATGAATAAAAGGCAGTGCCAAGCCTTTTAAGAGCCTCCTCTGACATGCCTATGCCCGTATCACTGATGATAAATACGCCATAGTCACCTTCCTCTTTGAGCGTCAGCGTCAGCTTGCCGCCTTCTTTCATTGCTTCGATGCCATTTTTTAAAATGTTGATCAGGACTTGATTTAATTCACTCTTATTTCCTCTGACCATAATCGGTTCGCTAATATGGATGGCCATGTCAATATTTTTTGACATCATGGCATAAGAATTCATCAAATCGACAACTTTACTGGCCAGCTCAGCTCCGTCGACTTGTTCAATCTGCTTCAAATCTGGCTTGGCAAGCGATAAATAATCGTTGATAATCGTCTCAGCCCGGTTCATTTCCTCAATCATCAATTTGATGTACATTCGCTCCTCATCGCTCATTGATTCCTTTGCCAAAAAAATCTGCAAAAATCCTTTTACAACGGTCATTGGATTACGAATTTCATGTGCAACCGACGCAGCAAGCTGGCCAATCGCATTCATTTTCTCGGCCCGTTGAAGCTCCTGCTGAAATTTTGTCTTTTGAAAAATATTTTCCATCTCATCCAGTGCAGCCTCCCATTGCATCGGATCCTGCCTTTTAGGGGGCGGACCCAACTGCTGGGAAGTGGCAGACAGCCTGTCAAATAGTATGGACAGCTGTCTCGTCATCATGTTAAACCGTTCAGCAAGCTTTTTTAAATCGGAAAACTCTTCAATTTGGAGGCGGACATTAAAATTGCCGCTGCTTACTTCATTGATCCCGTAAATGATTTCGTTAATTGGCTCAATAACCTTCTTTAAACCCCAGCTTAAAAGAAAGTAAACGATGATCGTAATAATTAAAAAAGAATAAATCAAAATGGCGGTAATCTTTTTTTCATCTGCTCCAACAAAGGAAGCCTCTGCATCGACTCCAAGCAAAGCAATGACATTTCCCCGCTCGTCTTTAATCGGGGAAAAAGCCGTGATCCATGTCCCATATTGGTCTTTATAAACTCCAGTTGATGACGCCCTGTCTTCGTTAATCACCGTTTTAAACGTTTTTGTAAATTCTTCGCCGCCTTTATAATAAGACATATTCTCTAACCCTAAATCATTGTAATGCTTGGAGGCTGCCAGTACATAAAAGCTGCTGTTTTCATGAATCTCGGGATCCAGGATATAGGCTTCTACGAAAGCGGCATTTCGTTCATTTATTAAGGAAACATTTTTGACGAGGCGGCCTAACGCCGGGTTATCGAGGTCCTGAAACTCTTTTACAGAAAAAATATCCTCCGTGTTAATCGTCGTGCTCCATAATGACGATAATCCTTCGACCCGCTCCTCTATTTGGTCCTCCAGCAGCTTTGAGTGCAAAATAAAACTGATTCCGGCAGTTGACACGGCAACAAGGAAGGTAATTAAAAAGGAAAACAGCAACACTTTTCTAAATAGCGGCAGTTTTTTAATTTTCTGCATCATTCTCATATCCTTCAATGTTCGAATATCTTTTTGATGTCATATTCGACGTTTGCTTGAAAAAATCCTTTAAATGCCAGTCACAAATGCCAAAACACTCAAATTTTCCAGATGATGTGAAAATCATCACAAATATATTTATGATTTCATGATAGAATCAATTTAACCATACTCAAAATTATCAATGAAGCGCAGGTGCCGATAATGAAAAAGAGTTTAATTGGATATTTAATTTTTCTCACCACAGCCTTGATATTAATTGCTGGCTGCTCGTCAGCCACAGTTGAAGAAGATAACGCGAAAAGCAGCGACGGCAAAGATTCCCATACCTATCATGCTGAAAATGGAGATTTGCGCGAGTCAACCGCCTCTGCCGAAGAGCTGCCGGTTTTTGTCCACGACAAACATAAACAAGTGAAAATCGTATATGGAGAAGCTGCAAAGCATAAGGAGCTTCTTGAATGGATTCCTTGCTATTGCGGCTGTGCCGAGTCCGGAAACCATCAAAACGTCTATGATTGCTTCGTTTATGAAAATCGTGAAAATGGCGAAGTTGTATGGGATGACCATGGTACAAAATGTGGAACGTGCCTCGATACCGCAGCCGAAAGTATCCAGCAATATAATGACGGCAAAACCATCAAGCAAATTCGCGATTATATTGACGACAAATACCAGGATAGTTATGGAGAACCGACACCGACCGATACGCCAGAAAACGAAGTTTAACAGCGAAAAAAGCAACTCCGCCTTATTCCAGCAGAGTTGTTTTTTTCATTCAATATAATACATGAACCCGATCGCGCCCACCCCAGTATGGGTACTGATAATTGGTGTCGTCTCTTCAATGTCAATTTTATTGTAGCCGGTCAACTCATCGATAGCGGCCTTTAATTTATGTGCCAGTTCACTGCCTTCTGCGTGGACAAGCCCGACACCTTTAATTGTCTTTCCTTTCACATCATCAGCAAACTTCCTGGCAAGATATTTGACTGCCTGTGAATGGCTTCTCACTTTCGCAACAGGAGTGTAGACACCATGATCGAGGGATGCAATCGGTTTGATATTGAGCAATGAACCGATCATCGCCCTCCCTTTGCCAATTCGTCCGCCTTTGACAAGATTTTCAAGTGTATCGACGACAACGAATAAGCGTGTTTGCTCGCGGACTTCATTAAGTCTGTCCAATATTTTGTCGACACTTTTGCCTGCCTGCGCCATTTCAGCTGCCTCGACTACCTGGAAAGCGAGTGCTTTCGAGATAAAGCGCGAATCCACCACTGTAACATTTGCCTCGGTCATTTGCGCTGCACTCTCGGCTGACTGGACAGTCCCGCTCATCCCGCCGGTCATATGTATCGAGATGATTTGAAAACCCTCTCTTCCCAGCCTGTCATAAACCTCAAGGAACGCGCCTGCCGGAGGCTGTGAACTCTTTGGCAGCTCGGCTGCTTCCTTCATTTTTTTCATAAATTCGGCCGGGGTTATTTCAACGCGGTCTATATATGTCTTTCCATCTATCGTAATTGATAAGGGGACCACTTCTACATCATATTTATTTACGATTTCTTCAGACAAATCCACAGTCGAATCTGTAACGATTTTAACTTTATTCATCTATTCACTCCCTAATACACACTTAGTACGTATTATACATGTTCCGTGGATATTAATAAAATAAATACTTAAATTGACCCGCTATTATTTTTTGCGGCATAAAAAGAGTATGAGCCTCTGCCCATACTCTTCAATCAATTATGCATTATTTTTTAGTGCAGCCGTTTTAAAAATCTGTTCATAATCCGGCCATTTGAGAACTCTTTTTAAATAATCTTTAAATGAATAAGTTTTACTTGCCATTTTGTCTCGATAAAGGGCAGTAATAAATGTTTGCAAACGGACTTGGATCATAAAATAATAACGGCTATCTTCCTCCAATACAGGAATCTCCAAGACTTTTACCTTCTGTCCAACAATATTTTTGAACTCCAGGCTTTTGAATAGCAAAATATCAATCCTCTTTTTCACCCGTTTGACTATATTATACCCTAAATCAGCGTCGAAGTGTTGTTTGAATATGCTCTTCACAAAAATATTTTATTGAGAATTTATCGGGAATGCCCCCGAATGCTATATCATTACTGCCCTCCCGGCAGACTGAGATATTAGCCTCTGAATGCAGCACGCATTAGCTCGGACAAAAAAAGAAACCGGCAGAATAAAAATCCTGTCGGGTCCTTTGTTATTTCATTATTTCCCCGTTTTCCTCAGCCCATTGCTGTTCTTTTTTAAGCTTTCGCCGATAAACTATTTTAGAGAGGTTAATGCTTACTTCATACAAGAGCAACAGCGGAATCGTGACGAGAATATCTGACATAAGATCCGGAGGTGATATGATTACAGAAATCACGACGAGTACAAAGTATGCATATTTGCGAACTTTTTGCATTACGTACGGGTTAATGATACCGAGAGACGTTAAGAACATTGCCACTACAGGCAATTCAAATAATACGCCAAATGGCAAGGTCATATTCATCACAAACCGAAAATATTTATCAGCTGTAAAATTGGTTACGACCATTTCCCCGCTCAGTTCAACAAGGAAGTTCAACACTGTCGGAAAAATGACAAAATAGCCAAAACACAGTCCGACAAGAAATAAGGCAAACAGGGCCGGGATATAAGCGAGTGAAATCCTTCGTTCAATCGGCTTCAACGCGGGCTTAACAAACAGCCAGGCCTGCAAGGCCAGGACCGGAATTGTCGCGGCCACCGCAATGACGGTCGCTATCATAAAATAAACCCAAACAATATCGCTCGGACCGAGCACCACCAATTTCACATCAAGATCACGCACAAACCAGTCATATATATCTTTTACATACATAAAGCCAATGACGAAAAAGATAATGAATGCTGATACGGTGATGATCAGCCGCTTTCGCAGTTCGTCCAAGTGATCGATTACATTTAGTTCTTTATCTTCCATTTCATTCCCCTGCCAATCGCTTGATGCTCTAGAAATAGGAAAAGCGCAGAAAAAATTTCTGCACCTATTTTACCTCTTTCTTCTTGTCTTCTTCGAATTCATCCATGACATCGCTCGTTAGCTCACGCGTCGATTTTTTAAATTCGCGAAGCGTCTGGCCAAAGGCACGGCCGATTTCAGGAAGCTTCTTCGGTCCGAAGATAATTAAAGCCAGAACTAGAATTAATATTAATCCGGGTACCCCGATATTTGAAAACATGTAGAATACATCCCCTTTAAAGTTTCATGTTGTGAATCTACTTAGATTATATAACGTTTTAAAGATTTATGCGGGAAAAGAATTAAAATGTTCATAAGAAATTCACATAATCATGAAAAAATCTCGTAAAAGTGATCTTTCTTATGTCTTCGTCAGATTATTTGTGTTTAAATAAGCAAATGAAAAAGGTTACTGTCTTTATTTACCTCTTGATAGGAAAAACCTTTTTTCTTCATTCGTGCAATTAAATCTTCATAGTCTTCCTTCTGTTTTAACTCGATCCCAACAAGAGCCGGTCCATTGTCGCGATTATTTTTTTTCGTATATTCGAACCTGGAAATATCATCTGTCGGCCCGAGCACTTCATCCAAAAATTCTCTTAGTGCACCGGCACGCTGCGGGAAATTGACGATAAAATAGTATAACAAACCTTCATAGAGCAGAGATCGTTCCTTGATCTCCTGCATCCGGCCAATGTCATTATTTCCTCCGCTTATCACACAAACGACTGTTTTCCCCTTAATTTCTTCCCGATACAGGTCCAATGCGGCGATTGGCATTGCTCCTGCCGGTTCAGCGACAATCGCATGCTCATTATATAGCTCAAGAATGCTTGTACAGACCTTGCCTTCCGGAACAAGCAAAATATCATCAATATTTTCACTGCAAATATCAAATGTTTTCGCACCAACACATTTAACCGCTGCGCCATCGACGAACTTGTCAATGTCGGCAAGGGGAGTCCGTTGGTTTAGTGCCAGTGATTCCGTCATTGATGCGGCGCCGGCCGGTTCAACCCCGATCATTTTTGTATTTGGCGAGATACTTTTCATATATGTGCTTAAACCCGCGATTAAGCCTCCGCCACCAATACTTGCAAACATAAAATCGATCGGCTCTTCACAATCATTAAGAATTTCGACTGCAACCGTTCCCTGGCCTGCAATGACCATTTCATCATCGAAAGGATGAATAAATTGCCTGTTTTCCTGTTCCGAACAAATAGCTGCTTCTTCAAAGGAATCATCGAACGTATCGCCGATTAGGATAATTTCCACTGAATCCTTGCCGAACATTTCAACCTGACTTACCTTTTGCCTAGGCGTCGTCGCCGGCATATATATCTTACCATGTACTCCAAGCTGGCGACAGGCATAAGCCACACCTTGGGCGTGATTGCCAGCGCTTGCGCACACAACACCGTTTTCAAGTGCATCCTTTGGTAGTGAGTTCATTAAATAATAAGCACCTCTTAATTTAAAAGAGCGGACGTGCTGCAGATCTTCCCGTTTTAAGTAAATGTTGCATTCATATTTTTCTGAGAGCCGCTCGTTTTTCTGCAACGGGGTATGGGCAACGACATCTTTTAACTGCTGGTAGGCGATTACAATGTCTTCAAGCTGTACCCATTTTTTATTCAGTACTTTCTGTTCCATGTGTCACCCTCGTTTCTGCAAGTTTTATAATTCGTACATTATAACATGAAACTTTTAAGAACTTACAGATATTTAATTAAAAATTATTATTTTTCTGGCAACTATTCTGAATAAAAAATTTGGCCGATATTATAATAAAACCAAATCAATCATAAAGGGGATGGTAAAATGGAATTTTCACTTTGCAGCCTGGATAGTGCTTTGCCCGTTGAAGTGGTTCTTGACGAGGATAACGGCCGCTATATGATCCGTAAAAGTGATACAAGCGGGAAGGTTTTTAACAGCCCGAACGAACTGATTAACTGGGTTAGAGCAAATTTTTCTGAAGGGGAATTTTGCGACCCTCACGAATTTAGAAACATGCTTGAACTACTTACGCAATATCAAACAAACCCAGATCTGCTTGATTAACAAAAAAAAACAGCTATTGGCTGTTTTTTTACTTCCGATGATATATTAGAAACTCGTAATCATAAGGGTTTTTTTCGTTTTTTAATCCTGGCTCTTTTGAAACGAGCTCCCACTCGTTTAAATCTAAGTCCGGAAAATATGTATCTCCGTCAAATTCTGCGTGAATTTGTGTTAAGTAGAGGCGGTCTGCAGCTGTAAAAATTTCTTTGAAAATTTCTGAGCCGCCAATCACAAAAAACTCTTCTTCTTGCCCGTTCGCATATTCTGCAAAGTCAGCGATCGAATAAAATAAAGTCGCCCCAGTCACTTGATAATCACGATTTCTCGTAATAATGATATTTTCCCGGCCCGGCAGCAAGCGGCCTATTGATTCATACGTTTTCCGGCCCATCACAACAGGATGGCCCATCGTCACTCTTTTAAAAAACTTCAAGTCTTCCGGCAGATGCCACGGCAGCCGGTTGTCCCTGCCGATGACGCGATTTTCATCCATCGCCCAGATTAATGAGATCATACGCTGACAACCCCTTTAATATGCGGATGTGGATCATATTCTTCAAGAATAAAATCTTCAAACCGATAGTCAAAAATATCGTTCACATCGCGTTCAATCTTCACTTTTGGCAATGGACGCGGCTCTCTCGTCAGTTGCAGGTTAACCTGGTCAAGATGATTTTGGTAGATATGGACATCACCGAAAGTATGAATAAATTCTCCTGGCTCAAGGTCACACACCTTTGCAATCATCAACGTTAGCAATGCATATGAAGCAATATTAAAAGGGACTCCAAGAAAGACATCGGCAGAACGCTGATAGAGTTGGCATGAAAGCTTTCCATCCGCCACATAAAACTGGAACATGCAATGGCATGGCGGTAAAGCCATCTTGTCAATTTCAGCAACATTCCAGGCATTGATAATTAATCTTCTTGAATCCGGATTGTGTTTTATTTGCCTGATCAGTTCGCTGATCTGGTCAATCGTTTGTCCGTCTGCACCTGTCCATGATCGCCACTGGTGTCCGTAGACAGGACCCAACTCGCCATTTTCGTCAGCCCATTCATTCCAGATGCGCACACCATTTTCCTGCAAATATTGAACGTTTGTATCCCCTTTTAAAAACCAGAGAAGCTCATGGATAATCGAGCGTAAATGAAGTTTTTTTGTTGTCAGCAACGGAAAACCTTCCTGCAGGTTAAAGCGCATTTGGTAGCCAAAGGTACTGATCGTTCCTGTTCCCGTCCGATCTTCTTTCTTAACGCCGTTTTCCAGCACATGTTTGCAAAGCTGTAAATATTGTTTCATTTTTTCACGTCCTTCGACAAATCTGTAATCTATTCTATCAGAAATGACAGTCAGTCGCGAAAAAATTATTTTAACGCTTTAATAAACTCATACGACTTGGGGGCGCGTTCTTGCAATAACTCTCTGCTCTCTCCACCTAAATAGTACATCGCAAAAATTTCCGCAAAATATTCTTCGGGAAAGTTTAGATAATAATCAATCCCTGGAAACAATGTGATTTGCTCTTCTTTCCAAATTTGCAAAAAATATGGGTTATAACGGATCTGGTTAAATACGTAGCGGTCAAGCGAATGAGCCAATTCGTGGAGTTCAAGATTGACCGAGCCATGCCCCATTCCCTTTTCACTCGCACCTATTTTCACTAATACCTTTTTTGATCCGCCAATACCCGGAACATCGTCCCAAACTTTCTTACTTTCGTACCCGCGGGGAACAATCCCTGATAAGTGGCTTGCAGATGGATTTTCGGTCAGTTTTCCCTGGAACAGGATAAGCAGGATTCCTTCCCTGTTCATTTTCTGCAACAATGGTTCAGGTAGTTGTCCAATGCGTGCTATCATAAAAGCAGCTTCTTGTTCATCGAAATCACCTTGCGGGACGACGATCATCTCACCGAGCAACTCACGTGAATCGGTCGTTAAATACTGATGAAGTTCAGATGACTCCGGCAGATTGGTTAATTTGATGCCTTGAATGGGTGCGGGGGAATTTCCCAACAATAATAAAGAAACGGTCCCGACAATGACCATAAGGAAAATTTTGCGCATATAAATCACCCTTTTGCTATTCATGGAGGTTAATAAGATGGAAGATTCAATTAATCAGTTACACACTCTCTATGCTGTTTATTTAAAGGTTGAACAAGAAGGAACCATTCATATAGGCAGGCTTGGAAGGTTTTATTTCCAGGAAGGAACCTATATTTACGTAGGAAGCGCCAAAAGAAATATTGCGAGCAGAATTTCTCGGCACTTGAAGGTAGACAAGAAAAAGAGATGGCATTTTGATTATTTGATACCCCTTGGAAAAGTTATTAAAATTATAACATATGAAGCTACTATCGGAGAATGCGCGCTTGTTGAGAAATTAAGGAAGGAAACGGCTGGTATGTATCCTGTGAAAGGGTTCGGTTCGTCTGATTGCCGCTGTTTTTCCCATTTGATCTATTGCCCATCCCCCCTCGATTTCAGATGAATTTTGTTTCTTTCCGAGGAGAGTGAACCATTGCAAAAAAAGCTGCTTTTCGCAGCTTTTATCATTAATGGCGATGATTGCCGTCATATGATATGGGCGACACGATGACGAATACGAGTTGCCAATGCATAAGACCAGCTGCCTGAAAAGATTTCGTGTTCAGTTAACTGTGGTGTCTCACCTTTCTTCTTGTCCTCGCATATAGTTGAGTACAAAATTAAGAAGGTGAATTGCAATGAGATTTTTAATCAGGAGATCCCCGACCGAAAATATACAAGCAGAATTACAGGCGGTTCAAACCGTGATGGTATCCAGCTACTTCGTTATGGCTGATTTGTTTTTTTATGCGCTATTGTTTACATTGATGCTCACACCTATGCTGCCCTCAATATTTACTGCTGTTTTATTCTTTATCAGTGTATATGGCAGCTTCGGAGCTCTGTATTTTTTTCTAAAAAAATCGCTGGTCTGCCCGGATAAGGATACGTGTCTATGAAAATTACTTTATAAACAGGGGACCTGCACAATCGTCAGATCCCTTGTTGTTCGTTATTGCTGCATATGCTCTTCTTTATTGACGCTTGCTTTTTTCTTATTGTTATAGTGAACTGCAAATGTCACTGCAAATGTTATTAGAATGATGAGAAAGAAGTAAATATGGTCCAGATGGAATCCCCAAACACTTGCGAACATTTTCGTAGCAATGAGCAGGATTAAAATATAGGCAGCTGTTTCAAGCTCGGGAATTTTGAGAATCAGCTTCAAGAATACCCCTGCAACACCACGCATCATCAGAACGCCAAGCATTCCGCCAAGTAGGAGAACCCAGACCTGATCGCTGACCCCAAAGGCTGCAAGAACACTGTCTACCGAGAATGCAACATCCATGAATTCTACTGAAATGACCGTGCCCCAGAATGTACCAAACAACCTGATCAGCAAGCCGCTTTGATTGATTCCCTCCAGTTCTCCTTCTTCTTCTCCTGTATTTTTTCGTTTATCAAGAAAATATTTAATAGACAGCCATGCCAAGTACGCTGCACCAAGAACTTTTACCCACCATAATTTAATCAGGAACAGCCCTAAACCGATAGCGATAAACCGGAAAAGATAGGCACCAAGAAGCCCATAAAAAAGAGCTTTACGGCGCTGTTTTTCTGGTAGATGCTTTACCATGACTGCAAGTACAAGCGCGTTATCAGCTGATAATAGTCCTTCCAAAATCACCAGTGTTCCGATATAGCCCCAACTGACTGGATCCGTTAAAACATTGACCCACATGTCCCAGTTAAAAAACTGGGAATAAGTATGAATAATACCTTCTAATATTTCTGACATTTTAGCAGTTCCTCCTGAATACATTAAATTATTCTTTAGAAGGACCGAGTCTTTTTTCTAAAGAATAAAAGTTTAAAACCGTCTATCCATTTTTTCATAAACCATGGGGTTTTTCAATTACATTAACTCATCCATTTAGGAGGAGTGTTTTTATCCCAATAGATTGTGCCAAGATCGTGATGGGCCTGGAATTGGTCATGATGGGTATGATAATGAAAATTGAACCAAAATCCTGCCTGCGGAGGATGATCTCTCCTCACGTGAAAGCGGAGAATATCTTTTTTCGTAATACGGTCGAAAATATGAAAAATCTTTTCTGATTTCCCGTTTCCAGGTGCTTCCGTAATCGCAAGATTCATTAAGTCTTCTTCAGGATGCCCGGAAATCACCTGATCGATTGCTTTCTCCATTTCAGGCAAAATGATTTCTTGAAATTCATCTTCAATGCACGGTTTAATTTTCGAACCGAATTTAAGCATCGATTGTTCCTTTGCCTCTTTCATGATTTGCTCGACAACTACTTCCCTGTCTGATAAAGGCTGCCTGCTATCTTCGCAAAACTGAAAATCAGCTGCAGTTTGAGCCGGATTTGATTCAAAGCTATCCCGCTTTGTCGATTTGCCAGAATGGGTTCCATCATAAAGGAACACCTGGGACGGCGTAACCATTCCGAACGTTAAAATAGTGACGAGAATAACAAAGGATTTCCTGACCCATTTTGGCATGAAACTCTTTCCCTTCGAAGCAATTGTTCTGAAAGTCTTTGAAAATACATCTTAAGACTGTTAACAAACTGCTGAGATTGCCATTCATAAAATTTATTATACTTGTTTTTACGAATAAAACGAAAATTGGTTTCAAATATTTTTCAATGGTTAATAGAATAATATCTTTATAAATTTGGTTAGGTTGTTTTATATTGGAGATAGTAAAACAAAGGGGGAGGGCTGGCTGATGGATTGGTCAATTGCATTTGTAATCGGGAGCCTGTTGTTGATGGCTTATTTTGTGTACCTTGCTATCGCCGATTAACTGAAAAATAAGAAAAGCGCAAGCGCCTTGTTCAGCCCCGACAAGCGCTGGCCGACTAAGAGCGCCACGTCCTGTGGCAACGTCGGCACTAGTACGTCCTGTACGTCGAAGGGGCTGACGGTGAAGTCGTTCTTTTACTTCATTGGCAGGACCGAAGCGACTCGAGGGGCTAGGCGCTGGAGCTGGACATGGAAACGCCCCATAAAGTATCGAAAATTATATACTTTCCTTAACTACAAAGGGTAGGTAAAAGGCTGACTCACGAGTTAGCCTTTTTCCTTTTCCATCACCCCGAAATGAAATTTTGCTGTTTTTCTTCGCTGAACCTTAAAACCGAATTCTGCAAATCGGCTGCTGCGAAAATGATCTTTTAACACCACACGATGCCTTGCACTCTGCGGGCATGATCGATCATTTCTTTTGTAACCGGTTCATATAAGGCGAACTTCGCAAGAGATTTTATACCATCGGACTCAAGAATCGTTTCTTCAAACATCGGATCAAGATATACACAATCATAGCTGTTATCCCCGATTTGGCGTAAATAATCAGTTGCATTAGCATGAACAACATCAATTCCGCGCATTGCCTCATTTATTTCAGTAAAACCCGAATCCCACTCTTTCAAACCTTGATTGACGATGTATGCTATGTATGAATTCCCCTCAATCCCGGTTATCTTTCCTTCATTGCCTACAGCAAAGCTTGCAACAATGCTGTCGGAAGCCAATCCAAGCGTGAGGTCAAGAACGCTCATTCCTTTTTGCAAACCGGCAGCATCCAGAAAAGGATCATCCCCGCCTTTCATAAGCCGTTTGATTCTGAACATTGCAGAATTCGGATGAAAGAAAAATGGTTCAGCCGTTCCATACAAATATAACTCCAAGCGGTCTTTCCCGATGATCAAACAATCATCCTTCACCAGTTCCTGTATCGCAGCAATCGATCTTTTTCTGCGCTCTACATAAATGGCACCAAGAACAGCCGCTGTCGTTCTCGCTATTTTTACCATGCTGTCATTTGTCCGTCCTGCTGTTGTTATAATCATACACTTCACCTGTTTTGCGGCTTAAACGAAAAAAGGACGTCAGGAGACATCCTATTTAACAATGGGCTTCAAATGCTGCTGTAAGATTTTCCATAATCGCTTCCATCGAATGGTCCTCAATATCATGACGCGGGATAAAATGGACAACCTTTGTTCCTTTTAATAGCGCCATGGAAGGAGACGAAGGCTCGATCCCTTCGAAATACTCGCGCATTTTCGCCGTTGCTTCTTTATCCTGCCCGGCAAAAACGGTGACAAGCTGATCAGGTTTTTTGTCCGATCTTAACAGCGCCTGGGTTACCGCCGGCCTGGCAAGCCCTGCTGCACAACCGCAAACAGAATTAACAACTACTAAAGACGTTCCGTCTGTGTTTTCCATGAATGCTTCAACTTCATCTGCTGTTGACAACTCTTCAAATCCTGCACGAACGAGCTCTTCCCGCATTGGTATTACCATTTGCCGCATATATTCTTCGTATGCCATTGACATGTGTAAATCCCTCCCGAAAAAGTTTGCAATGCAAGCATACTATAAGCGATGCTTGCATTGCAATTTTGCGGAATTGCTGATTTATATCTTTAACGGTTGTTTCACTTCAGTTTCCTCAAATGAATCGGTAACAGCTCCTTTTGAAGCACAGGAGACGAGTCTTGCGTATTTTGCAAGAGCTCCTCTGCTGATCAGTGGCGGAGCAGACCATGTGCGTTTTCTTTCTGCCAATTCATCCTCGTCAAGCGCGACAGAGAGCACCTGTCTCTCAGTATCAATCGTAACCACATCACCGGTCTTAATCAGAGCAATCGGACCGCCAACCTGTGCCTCCGGCGCAATATGGCCGACAACAAGACCATGGGTTCCGCCTGAAAAACGACCGTCCGTTAACAGCGCTACGCTTTCGCCAAGACCTTTTCCAACGAGGATCCCAGAAATCGAAAGCATTTCTGGCATTCCAGGCCCACCCTTTGGACCTTCATAGCGGATCACCAGGACATCACCGGCTTGAATCTCCCCATTCATGACTGCTTCTGTCGCTAAAGGTTCATCATCAAATACTTTCGCCGGACCAGTTAATTGCTTTACTTTTAAGCCAGACACTTTTGCTACAGCTCCAGAGGGGGCAAGGTTTCCAGATAAAACGACTAATGGACCTGCAGGCTTCAGCGGCTCGCTAACCGGATATATCACTTTTTGGCCGTCTGCCAAGTCCGGGGCATCCGCGAGGTTCTCGGCAAGAGTCTTGCCGGTTACCGTTAAACAACTGCCGTCAAGCAGCCCTTCTTTTAACAACATTTTCATCACTGCTGATACACCGCCTGCATTATGCAAATCCTGCATGACGTATTTACCGCTCGGCTTTAAATCAGCAAGATGCGGAACCTTTTTCTGGATCCGGTTAAAATCGTCCAATGATAGATCGACTTCTGCAGCATGGGCAATGGCCATTAAGTGCAAGATCGCATTTGTTGAACCACCAAGTACCATTACTACGGTAATCGCATTTTCAAATGCTGCTTTTGTTAAAATATCACGCGGACGAATGTCCTGTTCAAGCAACTGGTAGACTGCCTGTCCAGCAACAAACGCATCAGTGCGTTTCTCGTCCGTTTCAGCAGGATTGGAGGAACTTCCGGGAAGGCTCATCCCCAATGCTTCAATCGCACTTGCCATCGTGTTAGCTGTGTACATTCCACCGCATGATCCAGCCCCCGGACAAGCATTGCATTCGATTTTGTGAAGTTCTTCGCGGTCAATCGATCCTGCATTGTATTGACCGACCCCTTCAAACGCCGACACGATATCGATATCTTCGCCGTGCAATTTCCCCGGTTTAATCGTTCCTCCATACAAAAATACGGACGGAAGATTCATGCGGGCAATCGCCATCAGGCAGCCAGGCATATTCTTATCACAGCCACCAATCGCAACAAAGCCATCAAGGCTTTCTCCCCCAACAACCGTTTCGATTGAATCGGCAATCAGGTCACGGCTCGGCAGCGAGTACCGCATTCCTTCCGTGCCCATCGAAATCCCGTCAGAAACCGTGATCGTATTAAACACAAGCGGCGCACCGCCCGCTTCCCTGGCCCCGTCCTTAGCTTGAAATGCCAAATCATTAATATGTATATTGCACGGAGTCACTTCGCTCCATGTGCTTGCAATGCCGATCATCGGCTTTTTAAAGTCCTCGTCAGAAAAACCGACTGCACGCAACATTGCCCGATTCGGTGCCCTTTTTTCATCATCACTGATTACATGACTTTTGATTCTTAAATCTCTCACAGCTATCTCCACCTTGTAAAAATAGTTTCTTTCAAATATAGCCCCTTTCTATGCTAATTTCAACAATTTTCATAAAATTTTAATATATCAGTTTTACGGAAAACGCTTCCAGATAAATCTTTTTTGAGTCTGAGCGCACTAAAAAAACCGAATGCTGGATATGTAACCAACACTCGGCTTTCGGCTCAAAAATGCAATCACTCTGATTATGCGTGCTCTTCTCCCTGCTTCCTTGCTTCAGTCATCTGCTTCCAGACAGATCCCTTCGCCGCTTCTCCGCCTTCGATCCGGGCAATCGCGAGCTTAATCTGCATGCTTACTTCAAACTCGGGATCATCTTGAGCTGCCCGTAATGCAGGGAGGACGCTTTCATCACCAACTTCATATAAAAACATGGCGGCGCGCCAGCGGACAAGCTTGCTGCTGTCTTGCAATGCGTCAGCCATTTTGTTCATGGCCTGTTCGAAACCTAAGTCCGATAAGCAGTCCCCTGCCGTGCGCCGCACCGTCACCGATTTATCTTCAAGCGCTTTATAAAGCAGTGGCAAAACCTGGGGATCCTCGATCATTCCAAGATAAACGACAGCAAGTCTGCGAATCGATGCTTTTTCATCACCGAGTGCTTTTTCAAGCAACGGTAAATCCGCCAGTTCAGGGTCTTCCATTTGTTCAAAAAGCTGATAACGCTTCCGCCAGTCCGGATCATTTAAACTGTCTGCAGTTAATTTTAATTTCTTTCGCCTCTGCGCAGCAACCTGGCAGGTTTTATCTGGATTAGCCGCCTGTTTGACCAAATCATTCAAGCGTTCCTCCGGATACGAAGCAATTAGTTCTTCAACAACTTCCTGGCCGACTTGATCAAAATCGCCATAGCGTATCCCGAAATCATGCCATTTTCGTTCCATGACGACATTATCGGAGGGGTTCTGGACATTTGCCAAAGCTTTTAAAAATACTTCAGGGAGGCCAAATCGCTTTTCTTCGGCTCCATCCGTTAACTTCACTTGCATCGGGATTCCTTTGAATATTTGCACCTGCACTTTTATTTCACCATAATGCTCATTCATAACCGGATTTTTTTCATTGTCACTGCTTGATTCTTCCCCAAAAGCTTTCCTAACCTGCGGAAGGATCTGTTTCCAATCGTACTTGGCATTTCTTTCTACAGCCAAAAAATCAGCGACGTGATAAACACCTTTAACACCTTCGACATTCAGGATCGATTTGATTAAATCCGGTGCACCTTCAACATGGTCTTTTTTATAGTTATTGCTTTGGCCCATTGGAAGCTCCCGGTCTAAAATAATCTTCATTGTATTCGGGCTTGGAGTCGGCTCTATCGCTAATATTTTCATTTTTATTTTCACCCTTTGCATCTTGATTACGTTTATATCTTGCAAGAATTTTAACATAATCTTGCCTGTGTATTCACCTTTGGAGATCCAAAAAGATCAACCCGGTAAATACAATCACCGGGTTTGTCCTTATTCACTCGTTCTCGACTATTTCTGAGAGGTAGCTCCAACGTTCAATTAAATGTTCAAGGCGCTCATTGAGCTCCGCTTCCTCTTGCGTTAATGTATGAGCTTTTTCAAAATCGCTGCCTGTAGTTGCCATTTCCGCTGCGATCTCTTTCAGTCTTTCCTCTGCAGCTTCGATATTGCCGTCAATTTCTTCCCATTCCTTTTTTTCCTTGAACGTCAACCGCTTCTTTTTCGTTTTGTCGATTGGATTCGTTATTTGCTCCTCAACTGCAGTTTCTTTTAGAAGCGGCTTTTCTGTTTCTTTTTCTAAAAATTCGCTATAGTTTCCGTAAAAAGATGCGACTCGCCCTTGTCCTTCCATTATGAGCAGCTGCCTGGCGACCTTATCGAGAAAATAGCGGTCATGGGAAACGGTTAAGACGACTCCTGGGAAATCATCAAGATAATCCTCGAGTATTGTCAATGTCTGGGTATCGAGATCATTTGTCGGCTCGTCAAGAAGCAAAACATTTGGTGCTTCCATCAGTAATTTCAATAAATAAAGGCGGCGTTTCTCGCCCCCGGATAGTTTTCGAATCGGCGTACCGTGCGTATTCATCGGAAAAAGGAAGCGCTCAAGCATTTGCGCTGCCGAAATGGTTTTTCCGTCGGACGTTTCGATGACTTGGGCCGTTTCCTTTAAATATTCGATCATCCTCTTGCTTTCATCCATATCCTCGTTTTCTTGGGTATAATAAGCAACCTTCACTGTCTGGCCGATGTCCAGCAGTCCGGAGTCCAATTCGGTTGTCCCGGCGAGCAGGTTAAGCAATGTCGATTTGCCTGTTCCATTTCGGCCGATGATTCCGATTCGATCACCAGGCTTCACGAGCAAATCAAAACCGCTCAAAATGATACGATCGCCGTATGACTTTGTCGCATCCTTCAGTTCAAAGACCTGTTTGCCGAGCCTGCTTCCGCCGAGGAAAATATCGAGCTTGTCTACCGACTGGACTGAGGATAATTGTTCGTCAAGCTGATCAAACCGTTGAATCCTTGCCTTTTGCTTCGTCGTTCTCGCCTTGGCCCCTCGTCTTATCCACTCAAGCTCGCGGCGAAAAAGATTTTTTCTTTTTTCGAGTGTCGCCGCTTCATTTTCTTCACGGATCGCTTTTGCTTCGAGGAATGCTGCATAATTGCCTTTATAGCTGAAAAGACGACCGCCATCGAGCTCAAAGATCCGATTTGTAACCCGGTCAAGAAAATATCGGTCATGCGTTACAAGCAAAAGCGCCCCGTTATATCTTCCGAGATAATCCTCAAGCCATTTTACAGAATCATAATCAAGATGGTTTGTCGGTTCATCAAGAATCAATAAATCCGGCTTCTTGATTAAAACTTGTGCGAGGGCGACCCGTTTCTTCTGTCCACCGGAAAGCTCGCCAACTTTTCTTGTAAAATCGTCAATGCCTAGCTTTGTCAGAATTGTTTTTGCACTTGTACTTAAATCCCAGGCATTGTGTGCATCCATTTTCTTCTGATGGCCAAAAAGTGTCTCCTGCAAGTGCTGATCGTCTGGATTTTTCGTTAATAGACTAAGCGTTTGTTCATATTGTCTCAGTATGACAAAAATGGGTGCCTCCCCTTCAAAGACCTGATCCAATACGGACAATTCGGCTAAAAGTTCAGGATTCTGGGATAGGTAGGAAATTGTATAGTCTTTTCCTTTGATAACTTCACCCGAATCGGGGAAATCGATTCCAGCGATAATTTTGAGGAGGGACGATTTTCCAGTTCCGTTCACGCCGATTAACCCGACGCGGTCTTTGTCTGAAATAGTGAAGGATAATTCGTCAAAAAGCTGTTTTTCCCCGTAAGTTTTAGACACATTTTCAATTGAAATCATCTTCATGCTTCACCATTCCATTCACTATGAAATTCCTTTAAAAATTGTTCCATAAACTCGTGACGTGACTCAGCCAGCTGTTTGGCTGCATCAGTATTAAGGCGGTCTTTTAATTTCAGCAACTTCTCATAAAAATGATGGATTGAAGAAGTTTTGCCATTTCGATACTCTTCCACAGTCATTTTCTCTCTAGTTTGGATATGTGGATCATATATCGGCTGTCCCTTACTCCCCCCATATGCAAAGGTTCGGGCAATGCCAATCGCGCCAATTGCATCAAGGCGGTCTGCATCCTGGACAATTTCCGCTTCAATTGAAGCTAACTCCTGGTTGTTTCCGCCTTTAAATGAAATAGAAAAAATAATATCCAAAATATGCTCCTTAATCGCTTTTCCTAAATTAAGGGTATCGATAAAAGCAAGAAGCTTTATCTTTCCTGCTTCGCTGCTTACATTTAGCTTTTCGTCCGCTATATCATGGAGCAGGGCAGCCATTTCAATGACAAACAGTTCGCCTCGCTGCTCCCTATCTGCTATATTCAAGGCATTTTTCCGGACCCTGTCAATATGATGCCAGTCATGCCCCGTCACATCATTCTTTAAGCTTTCTTTCACAAATTGCTCAGATAATTTAATAATCTGGTTCATCAATGCACCTGCTTTCTACCCGTTTTTTATTTTAACACGAACCGTTAAAATTCGAGAATAAAACGAAATTGGTATCCGTTGCGAAGGGCATTTACGAGCGGAACTTGCGATTTACGAGCGGAGCTCAGGATTTACTGGTGAAACGAAGGATTTACGAGCGGAGCTCGCAATTCACGCGCAAATCTCGACAAATGCAAAAAAGCTACCCTTCATTTAAAAGGATAGCGACGCATCTATTTTAAAAACGGCTTGATTTTCGGAAAAACATTTATGGACGTATCATAAAAAACTGCCTGATGGTGTTGTTCGGGTATCAGTTTTTTTATGAATTCAACATAGGGAGCAACCGGAATAAGCGGCCAGTCGGTGCCGAACAACAGCTTATCATACGAATCTGCAAATTCGAGGGCATGGCGCAAATGGTCAAGGAACCGCCCCTGCAGACGTTTCATCAGATCCTTCTCTGTTCCAACGATCAACCCTGATAAATCTGCAAACACATTTGGGTTTTTATAGATGAGTTCTGCTCCTGTCAATGTCCACGGATCGCCGAAATGGGCCATCATAAAAGTAACGTCCCGATATTTAACTGCTACTTCGTCAATCGCAAGCGGATGCGAGTATTTGAGCAGCCCGCGTTCCGAATAAGTATCTCCGGTATGAAATACGACAGGCAGACGATATTGGGCGGCGATTTTATATACCGGTTCATATACTTCATCATAAGCATAGAAAGGATAGTAGCCCAAATAAATTTTAATACCGACAACCTCTCGTTTTTGCACCTCGGCTTCCAGCCTTTTAAGCGCCTGTTCCCCGCAGTCAAACGGATTGATTCCGGCGCAATAGACAATATTTCCGGGAAGGCTTTCGCTTAAATCAAGACCCATTGGTGTGGAGGCAGCATCGTCGGGAAACCCCATGTCGCCTGTTTCTGTCAATCCCATACCAATCCCGAGGACGACATTCGCTTGCTTGTATTCAGTTAAAATGCCATCGAAAGAGTAATCAACAAACGAAAGTCGCCGGGCTGTTTCATGGAACGAGTTAATTTTCGAAAAATGCATATGTGCGTCAATAATCTTCATGTCTACTCCTTCAATCAAGCTGGAACCTGATCCTGTTTAGCTGACGAAGCACTGAGCCCGTTAATTGCCGCTCATCAAAAACGATAAACATCGGCGCAGTTTTTAATTCACTGCTCAGCTTTTGCTTGCTGACGACTTGTAAAGCTTCTTTATTCATGTAAGCTCCAGTATCCGATCACTTCTTCTCCTTCAACTGCAAGATATAGAGCGATATTACCGGAGTTCGCTTCCTTCTGGATGACTTGCGCCGCTGTTGTCACACGAGTATCTCCGCCCCAGCTGTCACGGCTCATATTCCACATTTTTGCAATTCCGGCTGCAAGGCCTTCATGATACTCGACAATCTGGATCGCTTTCGTTAAATGATTCATCTTTATGCCCTCCTAGCACTATGATCCTTTATCTCTTTCTTTCTTACAAATTTTTAAGTTTGCTTTGCTTTGCATCTCAGGTCTCCTCCTTCTATAGAATTAGCGGGAATGTTTTCCATACCTTCTTTAATCCTATTGCCTGCCCTGCCAATTGTAAAGAGTATTTAGAATTTTTCGGACAACAAAAAAGCTTCCTCCAATAAGGAGAAGCTTTTTTGTTTGATGCTTATAGTAGCTGTTCGATGTCACCCGACATTTCCCGGGGATTTGTGCTCGGGGCATAGCGAGTGACCGGATTGCCTGAGCGGTCAACAAGGAATTTCGTGAAGTTCCATTTTACACCTTTCGTTCCTAATGCCCCAGGTGCTTTTTCTGTTAAGTATTGAAAGAGTGGATGAGCATTCTGGCCATTCACGTCGATTTTCGCAAACATTGGAAAATTGACGCCGTAATTTAACACACAAAAGGATTGAATATCCTCTTCGCTGCCAGGCTCCTGGCCCATAAATTGATTGCAAGGAAAACCAAGTATAACCAAGCCTCTATCTTTGTATGTGTCATACATCTCCTGCAATTCTTTATATTGGGGTGTGAAACCGCATTTGCTGGCTGTATTGACGATCAGGAGTACATTCCCTGCATAACGGTCCAGAGAAATTTCTTCCCCGGTAATGGTTTTCGCGCTAAATTGGTAAACTGACATATTAGCCACCTCCTGCCCTTATCTTACTGTTAGATGCTGATAAAGGCGAGTGGGAAGCATCAATCAGAGCACACTCGTTTGCAGGCTTTTGATCGTTTTTTCCATATAATCAATCATCGCGACTTAATCATCGATCTGCTCTTCAAATATAGGTCGATTGAAGCTGACGATTGTCTCGTTCGTAACATTATCTTCCGACTCATGGCCGAAGGTCCACCTTTGAGTGATGATCCTCTCTATACCCCAAATTTCTCTGACCTTTTCCTGAATAATCCCGGAGATCGCTAAATCCTTTTTATGGGTCGTATTAAAGACAATCAAAATGGTACAGCCGGCTTCCTGTCCGCTCCCGCTTTCTAGAAGCAGCTCGGCAGCAAGGTTTTTCAGGCTTGCCTGTAAAATTAACGTGCAGGAAGGATCTCCAGGCAATGACCCGGGATTTGTGAACGAAACCGAGTATTCCCGCGACAGCTTTGCCGTATTGATCAGATCATTGCGGTCAATCACCTTTAATTCTCCTGCTAAATCCTTATCATAAATGGCGCCTTCAATCACTACCTTCATATTCTCAAATGCGGTCGGATCAAACAAGGCTCGCATACCCCATTTCTTTAAAACAAGCCAACTGCCTGTCCGTTTTCATCGACATCCATTTTTAAAGCTGCCGGCTGTTTTGGCAAGCCCGGCATTGTCATGACATCTCCGGTGAGGGCGACGATAAAACCAGCTCCTACCGACGGCTTCAGCTCACGGACCAGCACCGTAAAATCCGCTGGTCTCCCAAGCTTTGCTGGATCATCCGACAATGAATATTGGGTTTTCGCCATACAGATCGGGAAATGTCCCCAGCCAAAATCATCGAACTCTTCTAATTGTTTTTTCGCTTTTGGTGAAAATTCAACATCACTTGCTCCATAAACCTTTTGAACGATTGTCCGTATTTTCACATCGAGCGGATCCGAAAGATCGTATAATGGCTGATATTCGGTCTCGTTCGTGTCAATAGCCTTCAAAACTTTCTCTGCGAGCTCGACACCGCCTGCTCCGCCTTTTTCCCAAACCTCCGTTAAAGCGACTGGGATGTTTTCCTGCCGGCAAAGCTCAAGAAGCGCCAACACTTCGGCTTCTGTGTCCGTAATAAACCGATTAATTGCGACTACAAATGGCAGGCCAAAGCTCTCGATCGTTTCGATGTGCTTCTTAAGATTCGCGAAACCGGCTGTTAGTGCGGCTACACTTTCGTTTTTTAACTCAGATTTAATCATGCCGCCATGCATCTTCAAGGCACGGACAGTCGCGACGATAACAACGGCTTCCGGTTTGATGCCGGCACTGCGCCCTTTAATATGCAAGAACTTTTCTGCGCCCAAGTCTGCACCAAACCCTGCCTCAGTGATCACAAAGTCGGCCAGCTTTGCGGCCGCCGTCGTTGCGATCACACTGTTGCAGCCATGGGCAATGTTGGCGAATGGGCCGCCGTGAATCAGCGCTGGTGTATGTTCTATCGTTTGCACAAGATTTGGTTTTACGGCATCTTTCAACAACAAAGTTAAAGCACCTTCAACATCTAAATCGGCTACTGTTACCGGCTCCCGGTTAATGTTATAAGCGATTACCATCCGGCCAAGCCGAGCTTTTAAGTCGTTAAGGTCAGCGGCAAGGCATAGGACTGCCATGATTTCCGAAGCAACCGTGATATCAAAACCGTCCTCACGCGGCACTCCCTGTACGGGTCCGCCAAGGCCGATGACAATCTTCCTTAACGCCCGGTCATTGAGGTCGAGCGCCCGCTTCCAGACAATCCTTCTTTGATCAATCTGCAGCTCATTGCCTTGCTGGAGGTGATTGTCAAGCAGTGCAGCGAGAGCGTTATTCGCTGTTGTGATCGCATGCAGATCACCGGTAAAATGAAGATTGATGTCTTCCATCGGCAGCACTTGGGAATATCCTCCCCCTGTTGCCCCGCCCTTTATTCCCATTGTTGGCCCAAGTGACGGCTCGCGCATCGCAATCATTGTTTTCTTCCCTAAGCTCGTAAATGCATCGGCCAATCCAACCGTAACGGTCGATTTCCCTTCTCCGGCAGGCGTCGGGTTGATGGAAGTCACGAGAATAATTTTCCCGCTCTCTTTCGTTTGCAATTTTTTCAGTGTATCAGCTGACAGCTTGGCCTTATATTTTCCGAAAAGTTCGATATCATCGTCCGAGAGCCCAACAGTTGCTGCAATCTCAACAATCGGCTTCATTTGTGACTCTCTGGCAATTTCAATATCGGATTTTACCTCTGTTTTTAAGTTCATGTTGATCCCCCTGATTGATTGAAATAATATGAAAACTCCCTTCTATATTTTAACACTGCGAGATATATTCTAAAGAACAATATTTAAAAATTTTTAGCCTTTTCAATGAACAAACAATTGTCTCGCGCTAATCAGCTATTTATAATGTAGTTAATGGTATAAATTTCATAAATCAATTCATTAAGTGAAAAACGAGTTTTTTTAAATTAAGATAGTATTAAAGTTAGTCTAACGGCATCCCTCTGTCTTTAAGACAGCTACATTCGTTTTTCGGTTTAGCTTATTACATTGTGAAATTTACTCAGGTAAGCAATATTTTTTTATTTGGAGGTGCTGTTTTGCCGATTAAAATACCGAAGCTCCTGCCCGCCCGTGAGGTTCTTGAATCTGAGAAAATATTTATTATGGATGAGGACCGTGCCAACAGACAGGACATTCGCCCGCTAAATATTCTGATCTTAAACCTGATGCCGGAAAAAGAGAAAACAGAAACGCAGCTGCTGAGGCTGCTCGGGAACAGCCCGCTTCAGATTAATATCACTTTTCTAAAAACAGCTACCCACGAATCAAAAACAACAAGCCCGTTGCATTTAGAGCAATTTTACACAACATTTGCAAACATTAAAGAGCGAAAGTTCGATGGGATGATTATTACCGGAGCACCTATTGAATTACTGCCTTTCGAAGAAGTTTCCTACTGGCAGGAAATCACGGAGATCATGGAATGGACATCGGATAATGTAACTTCATGTCTGCATATATGCTGGGGAGCACAGGCGGCTTTGTTCTACCATTACGGGATTGGGAAGCATGAACTGCCAGCAAAATGTTCAGGGGTGTATCTTCATCAAATCTGTGACAGGCGTGAAAAGTTGCTGCAAGGCTTCGATGATGTTTTTGCCGCTCCCCACTCCCGAAACACGGGGATTGATCTGCACGAGATAGTGGACAACAAAGACTTAAAGCTTCTGGCTCTATCGGAGGAAGCCGGACCGTTTATGATCAGTTCACGAGACGGCAAACGCATTATGATTACCGGCCATTTAGAGTATGATGCAAATACACTCGCGGAGGAATATAAGCGCGACAGAGAAAAAGGACTGGACATCCACATGCCGGAAAACTATTTTCCTAACGATAATCCGCAAATGCTGCCGGTTAACCGCTGGCGTTCCCACGCCCATTTGTTGTTTTCGAACTGGTTAAACTATTATGTATATCAAGAAACGCCGTATGAGTGGAAGTGATTTTTTATAATTGAAAGAGGCATCCTTGGAGGACGCCTCTTTTTTTGTTAGGACTGCTGTGAATAATACACTTCTTCATACGGCTGGACGACGACAAATCCGTTTCCGGAAAACTTCATTTGAATCGATTCACCGCTCCCCCTGCCTAAAAACGTCTTCAAGGAAATGTCGGTTACAAACTCTGGTTCAAGCGTACCGGCCCACGCAACAGTAGCGTTCGGATCTGAAAAGACAGGATTATCGGGAGTGACCAGCAATGTCACCGGTTCATAATGGGAGGTGATCGCGACCATTCCCGATCCTTCAAGCCTGACGTTGAACAGCCCGCCGGCCATCATTCCGGCAACCCTCCGCATTAGCTTGATATCCCAATCGATTGAAGGTTCGAACGCCAGCAGGTCATTTCCGTTCACAAAAATGGATTCCCCTTGCAAATTCAGGATCGACACTTTTTTGCCCTGATCTGCAACGTAAAGCTTGCCATTTCCTGTAGCCTTCATTAAGGATGCCCCTTCACCTGAAAGAGCTTTTTTAAACATTTTACCGATTCCGTGTTCAAAAATTCCTTCCCGCTCGTATTTAATATTGCCGCGGTAGGAAACCATCGCACCTGCTTTCGCCCACACCTGGCCATTGAGGTTTATTTCGAGAAGCCTTGGTGTTTCCAGTTCAAAAAGTCCTTCACCTTTATCCTGCTGCTTTGTTGAATTGACAAATTCATTAACTGAATATCTGCTCATGATAAACTCCCTTTCTACTTCGTATTCTCCAGCATAAATACCCACATAAACGCAAGCGACTGTTTTAATTCAAGCGGTAATGATTTGATTTGCAAAGCTTCTGTCCCTCTTTTGTATACCCCAAATTCATCGATTTTCCTCCAGCCGTTTTCCAAAGCAAGCTTTTCGAATTCCCATGGCATCATCGTATTGCAGATCACTTTTTCGCCATATAGGCGGCGGTAGCTGTGTTCCCGCGGCATTGCTGTTGGCCCGAGGATTGCAATGACCGCTAAACCATCGCTTTTCACGATTCGTTTTGCTTCGCAAAGAACAGCTAATGGATTTTCCGTCCACTCCAATGAATTAATCGCAACAGCAGCTGTAAAAGAGCTATCAGCATAGGGCAGGCGTGAAATGTCTGCTTTTAAAAATTCCGCTGATGTTCCGTTTGCGTTAGTTTCCGCGGTTTCAACCATTTCCGCGGAAACGTCTACTCCGGTCACTGTAAAACCAGCTTTGGCAAGCTTGATTGCACTATAACCGTCGCCACAGCCAAGATCACAAACGGTGCTACCCGGTTCAAGATGCTTTTCGATAAATGGGACGATATCTTTTCGGCTGCCATGATCCCACATCTCGCTGCTGCGCGAATTCCAAAACCCCGCTCTCTTGTCCCATTGTTTTTCAGCTTCACTTGTCCAATCGAATGAACCCAAATGATCACCTGCTTTAAAATATTTGTGAATGAAATTTCATAAAGCAATTCTTTAATTCAAAAACGAACAGTTATTTAAAATTAAGATAGTAGTTCATACTGCTGTTTCTTTAGATAACTTCATTCGTTTTTCGGTTGAGCTTATTACATTGTGAAATTTACTTAATTTACGTTCGTATCTACTAAAAAGTTTCCTCTCTTGTGGAATGGTCATAATCTTGTTCGCTATTTGAGTCGTTAGGTCCTTTATTTGGTTTATTTTTTTATAAAAACTGACAGACTGATGAGGAGAAAGGAGCGAGAAGATGCCTGAAGAAAAACTTGTTGGTGTCCATAAAAACCGCGACGGTGAAATCATAAACTTCCACACTTCGACCGGGAGGATTATTTCTTACCGCAAGGCAGTGCTGGAAATCGAAGCCGGTATTTTGTCCGGGTTTGAACTTGCTGATGATGGGATTCCACAAGGATCATCAGTTTTTGATGAATTACCGGAATTATTTTAAGGTGGCAAAATCTCTTTATCTCAGTACTTTTCAAATAAAGTAAAAGAGCCTTGCTGGAATGTTCCGACAAGGCTGCTGCTTTATGTATGAACTCTTCTATTCGACTTCATTTCGATTCTGGATTTCCTTCAGTGCGTTCAAGCGGCTCTGATCCTCTTCAAAAAACTGGACGAGGTCGCCGATCCGGTCGATTGCATCCCAGCTGAGGTGGTGTTCGATACCTTCAACGTCGGCATATATATTTTCGTCTTTTACCCCGATCATTTTCAACAGCTGCTCGAGCAGCTCGTGACGATAGACAAGCCGTTTGCCAATTTTCTTGCCTTTCGGAGTTAAAATGAGACCGCGGTATTTTTCATAAACAAGATACTCATCCTTATCAAGCTTTTGAACCATTTTTGTTACTGAGGAGGGATGGACAGACAACGCTTCTGCTATATCGGAAACGCGCGCATATCCTTTATCTTCAATCAATATAAAAATTTGTTCAATATAATCTTCCATACTAGGTGTTGGCATCCCGTACCCTCCCAAAAATCATTAACATTAAAAGTTTACTATACATGAAAGACAGTGGCAAGATAGCACTGCCATCCATGTCTTCTACACACCTGAAGGGCTTTTCTCAAACAAGAAAACAATCTTTTCATTGTTTGCATCCCAAGTCAACTTCGCGTTAAAAAGCTTGTCTTTCCCTTTAAAACCCTCGATCGTATCTGTTGTGCCTTGTTCGAGAAGGGTCTTTGCGAGCTTTTGGGTGATCGTTTTGCCGGCGATTTTTTTGGACAGCGTGAATTTGCAGCCTGTTTTATTGTAGTTCGTACAGCCGAAAAAGCTGCCCTTATCGATGACTTGTCCATCGCATTTTCGGCATTTACCAAGCTTGGTTACGCGCTTCTGCTTTGGGCTGCGCGGAATAAAGCCTTCCGTTTCTTCGCTCTTGAATGTCCAATTTGCCGCTTCCTCTACCGTTGCAGAAATAAGATAGGCAACCATTTTGCCGGTCTGGTCCATAAACTGCTTTGGTGATGCCTTGCCTTCTGAGATCTCCTTCAGCCTTTGCTCCCACTTCGCTGTCATTTCAGGTGAAGCAAGCACTTGCTCCCCGATTGCCCCGATCAAAATTTTTGCTTTTGCGGTCGCATACACAAGGTTTTTTGTGATTTCGATATAATTCCGGTCCTTTAACATCGTGATGATTCCGGCGCGGGTTGCCTCTGTTCCAAGGCCTTCCGTTTTCATCAGCACTTTTTCGAGCTCTTTGTCCTCAATATGCTTCCCGGCGGTTTTCATCAAAGTGATCAGTTGCCCTTCTGTATACCGTTTTGGCGGCTGCGTTTTGCTTTCTTTTACATCAGCCTTGAAGACTGTTCCCTTTTCCCCGGCGTGCAGGGATGGTAGCAGCGGCTCTTCTTCTTTTTCCTTTTGCGGCAGCACTTTTCGCCAGCCTTCTTCAAGCTGAACCTTTCCTTTTGAAATAAATTCAGCGCGCCCATCGACAACAGTTTTAACGGTTGTATATTCTGTTACAGCCTGTGGATAATGGGCGGCGACAAGGCTTCTCGCCACCAGGTCATACAATTTCTGCTCATCACCGCTCAGCTTATCGATATTCGGAACCTGGTCTGTTGGAATAATCGCGTAGTGGTCTGTCACTTTTTTATCATTCACATAACGCTTGTTTGTTGCGATTGACGAATGGGGCAGCGGAAATAAGTCTGCATATCCGGGCAGTTTCTCAATCTTGTTTAAGATGCCCGGGAAGGTTTCTGCCTCGCCTTTCGTAACATGGCGCGAATCGGAACGGGGATAGGAGACGATTCCTCTTTGATACAGCTTCTGGAGAACGTCCAATGTCTTCTTAGGCGAAAATTTAAACCTTCTGTTGGCATCCGCCTGGAGAGCTGAAAGATTATACAAGAGCGGCGGCAAAAATTCTTTCTTTTCCGACTGCACATCGGCAACTTCGGCAGGCTTCTCCTGGCAGAAGGCGGCTATTTTTTCGGCAAGCTCCTTCGTTTTAATCCTTGTCTCGCCATCCTTTTCCCACTTTCCTTCATACTTTTTACCTTCTATATTAAATTTTGCCTGAACCTCCCAAAATGGTTCAGACACAAAGGAGTCAATTTCATGCTCTCTTTGAACGATTAAAGCAAGCGTCGGGGTTTGCACGCGGCCAACTGAAAACACATCAGAAAAGCCATTTTTCTGGAGCAGCAAGCTGTACAGCCTTGAGGCGTTCATTCCGACCACCCAGTCCGCACAAGCGCGCGTATATGCCTCATAATATAGGTTTCTCGTGTCCTCTTCACTTAACAGCGAATGAAATCCATCTTTGATCGAATTTGGCGTCAGCGAGGAAATCCACAATCGCTTCATTGGCTTTCTACACTTAGTGAGCCGCAATATATTGCGGACAATCAACTCACCTTCCCGCCCGGCATCGCCCGCATGAATAATTTCGGAAACTTCCGGTTTGGAGATCAGGTTTTTGATGACAGCAAATTGCTTTCCTTTGTCTTTCGTTACTTCATAATTAAATTGATCAGGTACGATCGGCAATGTTTGCAAACTCCACTTTTTCCACTCCGGTTTGTATGTTTCAGGTGCGGAAAGCTGGCAGAGGTGGCCGATTGCCCATGTCACATAAGCCCCTTTTATAAAGATGTCATTTGGAAAAATTTCAATAAAGCCACTGTGCTTTTTCATTTTAAAAACAGAGGCCAAAGTCGCCCCCTGATCCGGCTTCTCGGCAATGATTAATTTCATGTTGATTACTCCCTCATATCATTCCTTCTACTAAAATATTAACATTATTGCTTAGTTCAGTGAAATTTTTTTCCAAGCGAATACGTGTCTGTCTAATGAGTGATCGGCCCTATGTAAAAAACCGGCCAAAAAAACCGGCCGGATTCTAATTCATATATTTCTTTAAAGTGCGACTTTTAATTTCAAACCATTTCTCTCTTGGAACAATGCTGGAAATAGTTAAAATAAAAGAAGGGAGTTTCTCAACGTTAAATACGATCAGGCCTATCTTCTCATTGAAGATGACAAATGCATCACCATGCGGAAAAGCAGGAAGTTTACTCCCCAGAAGAGCGAGGGATCTAACAATGATATCCTTTATTTCTTGTTCGATTGCAACTGCCGGAGAAAACCTTAAAATCCACTCTTCATTATCAATGGTAAACCGGTACATGCTCTCACCCTCTATAAGCCGCATTTACTTACAGGATATGAGGAAAGTAAACTTTTATGATTTTGTTAAGCATCAATCTTTGAGAACCTTAGTGATTTTTATTTTTCTGTTATATTGTAAATCTATTAACTTCCCATCCTGATTGATCAACGGCCGGAGCGGCTCATACGGATTGATCATGACGATTTCTGCTTCTGAAGAATCATTGAGGCGCACCCGTTTGCCGATCAGATTGTCGAGGATTTTTTTTAGAAAAACGATCATAATTCCTGCATCAAGCTTGCCAAAAGTATCTTTCTGCATCTGCTCCAAAATGATGTAGAGTGGCTCTGCATGCTGATAAACACGCGTAGAAGACATGGCGTGGAATACGTCGGCGACCGCAACGATCTTAGCAAATAATTCGATGTCTGGACCTGTTAAGCCGTACGGATACCCCCCGCCATCTTCCCGTTCATGATGCTGTAGAGCTACAAGAGCAGCTCGCCGGTCTAATTGGTCTATATCGTTAAGCAGCTTATAGCCGTGAACAGTGTGCTGCTTCATAACCTGATACTCATCATTTGTCAGCTTTCCCGGCTTATTCAGGATTTCTTCGGGCACTTTTGCTTTCCCGATATCATAAAGGGTCGCTGCAATTGTTAACGATGTTAAATCAGCTTGGCCAAGGCCGATCCATTTACTAATCAGTACGGAAAGAATCCCTACGCATATTGTATGCCTGGATGTATACTCCCCATTATCATTGTCCGTTTGTAAAAGGTTATAGACATTTGGAAAATCAGCTGCCCGCGCAATGACAGGAAGAATCGAACTCTTGATCTCATCAATCGGTACAGTGCCGGTTTCTCTTATCGTCGCCAATATTTGCTCCATGCTTTTTGCTGCTGCATCTATTGTCAGATTAATTTCTGCAGCCTTTTCTGAACGGGTGTTCAAGGGCTCCTTTAGGGGTTCGGAACCATTTATCGTTTGGTGAGGCTTGTCCTGTTCCGAAATACCGCCCATATCAATATCCATTACAGTAGTCTTTTTCATCATTCCCGCCTCCCACTGTTTTTCAGGTAAATAATAACAAAAGAAATGTCAACTAGGAAGAGAAAATTGATATATGTGCTAAATTTTTAAAATTTTATAAAAAATCCTCTTTTTTTCATAAAATAATGTGCGTATTGGTTGACTAACATAGGTTAATCGTGTATGATATAAGCATCATTAAGTTGGATTGTTTACCGTTTATGGTATTAATTCGCTTCATGGTTAATATTTAACTTTGACACTATAAATAGTGTCGTGGATGGCTTAGGAGGAAATTATTCATGCAAAATGGTAAAGTAAAATGGTTTAACAATGAAAAAGGCTTTGGATTTATCGAAGTTGAAGGCGGAGAAGACGTTTTCGTACATTTCAGCGCGATCCAAGGTGACGGATTCAAGAGTTTAGAGGAAGGCCAGGAAGTTTCTTTTGAAATCGTTGAAGGAAACCGTGGACCTCAAGCTGCTAACGTAGTAAAGCTTTAATCCTTTCGATATATTATAAGGCCGGCGATATATTGCCGGCCTTTTTATTTTATGCTTATGTGAGCTTGTTCCCATAAGCTTTTATTTTCTCTCCTACTGTACATTGGGTAATGCAGAATCGGTGGGCGTATTTTTTTCCTTGTTCTTTTCTGTGTTGCTTGTGCAGAAAGCAGCCGTCACAATAATGACTCATCAACTCTCCCATTTCATGGAGCAAGTCTTTTCGTTTCATTGGTTCACTTCCTTAATCAATTCAGCGTGCATTATAATAGTTGCATTTTACTGGTTATCATTTTTCCGTCAAGAGCCTGGCTGGCGAGCTTATCAGCTTCGGTATTGTCTTTTCGGGAAATCGGAGTATACTTTGCCATGATTGCAAGCTCTTCCAGTTTGTTTTCAATTCGATCAAGCCATCTATTCAATACTTCTTCATAGCATGACCATTCCCCTTCCAACTGTTTTAAAACAACTTGGGAATCGCCTTTAAATTCGCAAGAAATATGATGGACACCAAGCTCCTCAAGTATATTTAAAGCATAAAATAACGCAGCATATTCCGCTTCGTTATTTGTCTCGATTTCATCAACAAGTTCGTTCGCACGAATCCGGTATTTCTTTTTCCCTTGCTTGTAATAAATTACTGCACCAAGTCCCGCCTGGAAAGTTTCCTTGTGAAATCCTCCATCAAAATAAACAATCACATCATGGGGTTCGGTTTCTACTTCAGATAGAAGCTTTTTAAGCTCTTTCAATGTCCAAGATACATCGCCTTCATCATAAAAGGCAAGTGCGGCAGCCTTTCCAGAGCTTTCAATTTCTTCCCCTGCCCGCAATGCCTGCTCCCCACTCAGCCAATCTGAAATGAATAACACCGTTTCTTTTCCCTTTAATTTATATTTCCACTCCAATTTATAATTCATTTTCTTCAGCCCTTTTTATGCTTTTGCATTATTTTTAATTTTAACATTTTTTTCAGATCGAAGATGGAAATACGATTCAGGCTATAATCGTTTTTTTACAATTTTATTAATGCGGCCTGCATCCCAACCACCTATTTGGTCAGCCAATTTACTGATGTCTATATCTTTTCCTATCTTTGCTCACTCTATATGCTTTAGCAGTCCTGCCGATTATGATAAAATTAAAAACAGCGCTTTTAAAAACTGTTTAGAATATAGGGAACAACTTTATATATAAAATCGTTTGGAGGATCTAACTTTGCTTGAAATATATATTGACGGAGCAAGTGCCGGAAATCCCGGGCCAAGCGGCGCAGGAGTCTTCATTAAAGGCAATGGTATTGTTGAAAGATATTCGATTCCCCTCGGTATTATGACCAATCATGAAGCGGAGTATCATGCCCTGATAAAAGGTCTGGAAATCTGCATTGAAAAGGGGTACAAGACGGTTTCATTCCGCACTGATTCCGAGCTGGTTAACAGGGCGGTCGAAAAGGAGTTTGCCAAAAATAAAGACTATGCACCGCTTCTCGAAAAAGCTCTTGCTTTAGCGGATCAATTGGAGTTGTTTTTTATGAAATGGATACCGGGAAGCGAGAACAAAACGGCTGACGAGCTTGCCCGATATGCAATAAGAAAAAACAGCGGGGCTAAATCATGATGAAAAAGCAGCTTTTCGCTGATTTCAGCCTGCTTGTTATTGCGTTTGTCTGGGGTTCAACTTTTGTTCTTGTTCAAAACGCAATCGCTTTTCTTGACCCTTTTTCCTTTAATGGAATCCGATTTTTTTTAGCGGCGATTTTGCTTGGCGGCTGGCTTTTTTTATTTGAGCGTAAACAGCTGCGCCATCTCAATAAAAAAATCGTGATGTCCGGTTTGTTTCTCGGCTTTTTGCTTTTTATCGGCTACGCCTTTCAAACAGCTGGACTCCTCTACACGACTTCATCGAAAGCGGGGTTTATTACGGGATTAAGCGTTGTGATGGTACCGATTTTTGCGATTTACTTATTGAACGAGCGGCCCGGAAGAAACGCGGTGATTGGCATTATTGGTGCAACAGCGGGGTTGTATTTGCTGACAATGGCAGGTACTTCAGGACTGACAACAGGTGATGGATTAGTGTTTGTTTGTGCGATTGGTTTTGCCATGCACATTTTGATGACAGGCAAATATGCCGGGCAATTTCCGGCCCTATTGTTAACCATGATTCAAGTTTCAACTGTCGCGTTGCTTTCAGCCATTTCTGCTTTTCTTTTTGAAGATTGGCAGTCTGTTGCTAAACATGATATTTTGTTATCCCGAGATGTTGCAGCAGCATTGTTGATCACAGCCGTATTCGCTACTGCGCTTGCTTTTCTCGCGCAAACGAGCTTTCAAAAGTTCACGACGCCAACTAGAGTTGCGTTAATTTTTGCGATGGAACCGGTGTTTGCTGCTGTAACAGCATATGTTTGGGCTGGTGAACGATTAAGTTTCAGTGCAGTGCTCGGCTGTATGCTGATATTTGCAGGAATGGTTTTTGCCGAGCTTCCGCGAAAACCTGCTGCTTCTTTGTTAAAACAGAAACACGAATTGGTTCATGAAGCAACTTCCAATCACGTAAAACAAAAATAACAGACAAGAAGGCAGCTTCTTGTCTTTCGTTATATGGCAAGAAGCTGTTTTTCCCTGATAAACCGGATCGCTTCCTGCCTTGTTTCAATCTTATTTACAGATAGCGTTTCAAGCAATGAAACGAAAAAGCTTCCATCAAACTTTTTTTGCACTTTAAGCGTTAGTTCGATTGCCGTGTTTGTGAGCTCATCATTGGCGTTTGTGTAGTTTTTCCCAAAATAGATGAACCCTACAGCGTCTTCCCGAAAATGAAAGCCTTTGCTTTGCAACTCGTGCAAATACTCTTCCACTGTTCGCACTGACTTAACCATTCCTCTCCCTGACTGCTATTGTTTCCCTCCTTTATCTTACCTTAGTACATGTCTTTTTTCTATCATTTTTCGACAAAATATAACCCGCTGCACCGGCTAAAACCCCTAGGACCGCTCCGCCAAGAACTTCTTCCGGTTGATGGCCGAGCATTTCTTTCAGTTTTTTTGGGGTTTTCTCTTCAAATTCTACCCGTTCTTCCTTATGAATTTTATCGATTAGTTCTCCGAGATCGTTAACTTTCAATGTCAGCTCTCCAGCCTGACGGCGGATTCCTTGTGCATCATACATAACGATCAACCCATACACGAGGGAAAGGGCAAAATCAATCGTCGGTACCCCTCTTTTTAGGGCAATATACGTCGTCAAAGACGATACACCTGCAGAGTGGGAGCTCGGCATGCCGCCAGTCTGAAAAAACAATTCAGGGCGCCACTCCTTTTTTCTCACATAATGAATTGGGATCTTTAATCCCTGTGCTGCTCCGATACTTAATAATGCGATCATTACCCCTTTATTCATAACCGTTCACCTCTTTTGTTATTTTGAGGAAGCATGTGGCTGATTATTCCTTTCATATGAAAGGAAAGCGTAATACCGCAGTCTGCTGCCGTGTTCCATTTACTGCACAGCTTAGATATACAACGATTCCCACTTTTCAAGGCGTTAAACATTAGCGTATCTGCTCAACTTGAATTTTAGCGAAAAAAGGAACTGCACGAATGCAGTTCCTTCTTTACGCATATTCCTTTTCTGATTGAAGAAATTTATGCAGGCCTTTAAATTCCATGTCAACAAATTTCTCGAGCACTTTTTCACGGTTTACCCGATATGCCGCCTGATCAAGGGTGCAGGCAATCGGGACATCACATTTAATTTCGGCGAGCTGCCGACTTAAATGGAGCATTTCAAGATCCTGCTCAATCTTCAATCGATGGGCGTTGGAAAGCCGATCAAGATTGGCAACAATTCCTGCCACATTTTCATATTCCTTCAGCAACTTGAGAGCTGTCTTTTCGCCGATCCCTTTGACGCCTGGATAATTATCGCTTGGATCACCCATTAACGCTTTTAAATCGATCATCTGTGCAGGCAAAATTCCCTTTTCTTCAAAAAAAGTATCCCTCGTATGAACGAGGTAATTGCCGTAGCCTTTTTTCAAAAGAATAACGGAAATATGATCATCAATTAACTGTAAAATATCCTGGTCACCGGTTAATATCATTACATTTGCATCAACGCTGCTTTGCCTTGCTATCGTTCCAATACAGTCATCCGCTTCAAAGCCTTCCAGCCCGATACTCGGTACATCAAAAGCGTCGACCATTTCTTTAACGAGATTAAATTGGGGAATCAATTCAACCGGCGGCTCGCCCCGGTTTGCTTTGTAACCATCGTAAAGCTCAGTCCTGAACGTTTTGCTTCCCATGTCCCAGCATACGGCGACGTGCGAAGGGTTAAAGGAGGAAACGGCAGTGAAAAAATGCTTTACAAAGCCGTAAACAGCATTTGTCGGCAGTCCTTTTGAATTGATCATATATTGGCCAGTAACGGCAGTGGCATAAAAAGCGCGAAACAACAGGGCCATTCCGTCGACAAGCATAAATGTGGGCTTGTTCATATTCTTAAAAATCTTCCCTTCCGGCAAATGTTTTTTTTCAACAAAATCTATTATAACACGGACAGAGGTGAAACTACTTAACGGTGTTGCCAGCCGAAACAGCGTTCAATTTCCCTGTTCCCGTTTCTCGATCAATTTTTTTACATGTTCTTTTGGGCTCCAGCAGTTAAACCGATAGTCCGGCCTCGTTTCATATCCGAGCCGCCGGCAAAAATATTTCATCCTTTTATCGGTTCGCTCCGCCTGAAAGTGAATGCATGTTGCGCAGGCATGAAATGAGCTTTCCATATAACCCTTCCTTCACTTATAGTCCCAGCAGTTCCCAAAGCCAGTCGTTAAGTTCTGCCGTTGAAATTTTGCTGCGGCGGAGATTTTCCCGGCGTTCTGATAACAGTGCCCTTTGCTTTTCCAGTTCAACAAAGACAAATTGAAGCGCTTCTGCGGGCGGTGAGATTCCATTTTTTTTCGAATTGATAAGAAGCATGTAATTTTTTATAAGTTCTGTGTCAGGATTTTCATAGATTGCTTCCAGTATCCTGTATGGCGACGAAATTTCATTTGTTGTCGCTAAATAGTCGGCAATAAAAAAACTTCTGCCCGCCTGGATCAATTGTTTTACCTGCTTGGCCGCAACTCTTTGTTTCCCTGTTACCTCCTTTAAATTTCTTGCCATCAGGCTCCCATAATGCATAAACAGCGAATAAGGAGAAAAAACTGATTCAGCCATGTTCCTTAAGCGCTGTCCAAAGCCTGTGGCGTCCCGGTAAACTAAAAGAGTGAAGGCCCATTCGTAAAGGCTTGCATTTGACTTTCCGGCCAGCTGCAATGCTTTTCTGACATCCCAGCCCTGTGCGTCAAAAGGTTGCGTGATGTCGATCACGGCTGGTCGCGGATTCAGAGCAATATAGCTTTTCAAGTCTTTGTATTTAAAAATAAACCGGATATCAAAGTCAGATTGTTTCGAATCTGTATTCCATGCCCGGCTCCCTGCCTCACACGCATACAGAACCGTTATTCGATACTGTTCTTCAAGCTCCTCCAGCCAGTTTTCCATTTTCTTCATCCTTTACGCGAAAGAATTCAATTTCTTCAGCTTTTTTCTTCAGTGCGTCTACAGGATAACCATCATTTAACGCAGCCAGAATTCCATCATAGAAATCCTCTGTTTGTCTCGTAATGCTCGCTAACATCGTTGTAAACAGATCTGAAAGCAATCGCGAATAATGTTCTTTTAATCTGGCACCCTGCAATTTTATATAGTGATCAGCTGGCTGGTGCAGCGCTCTTTCCAGTTCTTCGCTCATCAACCGTTTTTCATTTTTTTCAAAGAATGCTTTCGGATTTTTAAAATAAGCTGTCGCCTTTTTAAACAATTGCCGGTCGATATCCTTGAATGCCGACTGAAATTCAATGCTCTCAAACTCGAAAGCGTCGAGCGTTGAATAGCTTAAACCGCGATTAGCGCTTGCCAGTTCAGTTGTAAAAGCGCTGTAAAACCCGGACGTGATGTTGCGGATGTAGGCTTCAATCCGCAACCCGGTCGCCCTCATTTCTTGGGCGAAATCAAAGCCGAGACTGTCCAGCAAGTCTTCGAGCGCCGTATCTACTGCTTTTTTCAAGTTCCTTCCATCATCCTTGAGAAGGGATGGGTTAAAAGCTTCCTTAAAAAAATCATTGAATCGGAAAAATACGCGCTGTTTTATATAAAAGGCAAGCTCATCTGTTTCCTGGTTTAGCCTGTTCAATAAAACTTCAGCACTTTGCGACCGAATCCTGTCAAGAAGCTTCCTTTTTTCGCTGCTGATCGCGATTCGCTGCTGATTTTTTGCTTCTTTGTCTTCCAAAGAAGCGGAGATTAGCTTATCGAGAATCTTTGCTGTTCTAGTCAGATCTGCTGTGGCAGCCGCTTCCGCCATTTCCGTTAAATCGTTGGCGATAAAAGAATAAAATGCTTGTTCAAAAATGGGCATCCGAGAATTTGCGCCTGGCTCCTCCTGCTGTTTTTCCCGCAAAGCAAGCAGGCTGGATAGAGCGAACAGATTCGGCTGTCTGATCCCATGTTGAATCAGCTGCTCATTGACATATCCAATCACATCTTCCATTTCCGCTTCATTAGCTGCAAGATCGATCGCATTGACAGCAAAAAACATTTTATCGAGCTGGAACGTTTCCTTTACCCGCCCCAATTGGATCAAAAATTCGCGATCCGCTTTGGAAAACGCGTGGTTATAGTAGGTAACGAACAAAATGACATCCGAGTTTTTAATATAATCAAAAGCAACTCCGGTATGGCGGGCATTGATCGAATCAGCGCCTGGCGTATCAACGAGTGTAATGCCTGCTCTTGTCAGCGGGCAATCATAAAACACGTCTACCCACTCAACGAGACATGATTTCTGTTCAATTGCGACAAAATCGCGAAATTCGTGTAAATCGGTCTTAATCACAGTACCGAGCTGATCTGCATATTCGTTAATGCCTTTATAAAAAGCAGTTAAAAAGGCCAGATGCGTTTTTTCGGCAGCCTCATTAAATGTTTCCTTCGTTAGCAGCCTGCCAATCAATAAAAGAGCGTCTTCGAAATCGGCTGCTTTCATGTCAAAGAAATGTAGTGACCGGTTCACATCATCAAATAACGCTTCAGCATCCTTGAGTTTGACATTTACGATTCCATGCACTTCGTCTGTTGTAACAGGCTTAATTTTGTTGATCGCTGCTGTTGTCGGATTAGGAGAAACAGGAAGGATGCTTTCCCCCAGCAAAGCGTTCGCAAACGATGACTTACCGGCGCTAAATGCACCGAAAAGTGCGACAGTAAAATTTTTGTTTTCAAGACGGAAGGCCTTTTCCATCAGGTCTTCACTGAGCTTTAATAAGCCCGGAACATCGGTTATTTGTGCAGAGGCATGCCTTAAAGCTGATGTGAGACGGCTGCGCCGGTCCGATGCTGCTGCTATGTCCTTCTCAGGAAGCAAAACGGCTCCGTGCGGACGCTCCTTTCGGCTTTTCGTTTTTTCCGGACATACCTGCTTGTCTGAGTTGCGAATGATCTTTGGAATATCCGCGTCAGGAGAAAGCAGCTCCTTTATCCGGGCAGAAATAGGCTGACTGTCAAAATCATCACCAGACAGAAGCTTTTCTAAGTTAAACTTGATACTCGTCTGGCTTTTAAAAATAGCCTCGCGCTTTGTGGCGGCTTCAAGATAAGCTTCCAATTCTTTATGTTCCGCCTGTAAAACGGCTTTATTGGCAGCTGATTTTTGCTGTAGAACGAGAACGATTTGCTCTTTCATTTTCAGCACTTGATCTCTGGCAAGTTTTTTCAATGCATTGGCAAGATCTTCTGTATAATTTAAAAGGTAATCACCTGTAACCCCGGCACCCGGTTTCACTGTTTCCCCAAGCAGCTTTTCGTCAAATTGGATCGAAATAGTTTGCGCTGCATGCTCAAGCTCTGGATCATGAATCGATTTTTCCTTGATCATTTTCAGGAGCATCTCTTTTAAATGCCATTCAAGCTGGGATTTAACTTTTTCCTGAAGATCGTTGAAGAAAGCGGACAGCCGCTCCGCCCTCGCCTGTTCCGTTTTTTGCCGCGAAAACAAAATGCCTATTTTAAAATCAGATTGCCGCGACTGTAAGTAGCATTCTGCCAGTTCTCTTGTCTGGAAAGGCATGAGGTAGGCATTTTTCAAAATCGCTTCTGTTTCATTCACTATTTTTGCGGCCGCTAGCTCGATCGAACTATCAAGCAGCTCAATCTCCTGAAGAAGGTCTGCTGTCTTTTGCAAAAGCGTCGCGGAATTTTCCTCCGGCACTGACAAGAGCAGCCGGTCTAATTCCTCCAATTGTTCTTCATCCTCGGCAGCCATCAACTGAAAATGGTCTTCTGCAAGCTTCTTTAACGACTCAAAAATTGTCCCGGGAAGAAGTTTGTCCCGCTTGGATATTTTTTCAAATAAAAAATGCTGCAATTCTGAAAACTGATTATGCGGCTCGCTGTCATTTTTTAACGACGTGAAAAAGATTTTCGCCGGTGTTACCCCCCATGAAGCAAAGGCAGTGTGTACAGATTGTGAAAATTCAGAAAAGGCAAGCTCGGTTTCCTGGTGCTTATCGATTTGATTAATAACCAAATACACTTGTTTACCCGCGTCAGTTAATTGTTTTGTAAACATGAAGTTTACTTCTGACTGGACGTGATTATAATCCATAACATAAAAAACAATATCGGCAAGATGAAGTGCCGATTCTGTCGCAATTCGATGGGCATCATCCGTAGAGTCTATTCCCGGGGTGTCCATGATCACAGCCTCCTGCGGGAAAGGAGCTTTTGATGAGCTGAACTCAATCGATTCGATTTGATCTCCGTCCTTACAGTAGCTTTTCACCTGCTCGTAGTCATACGGTGCGGGGTAAAGATGGGGATGATCGAATTTAAAGTATACTTTAGCAAAATCTTCACCGGCTTTAATTTTTACTAAATTAGCACTCGTCGGGATCGGGCTTGACGGCAGCAGCTCCTCACCGATGAGCCGGTTAATCATCGTCGATTTCCCGGCAGAAAAATGCCCGCAAAAGGAGATTGAAAATTCCTGTTTATGAAGCTTCCAGGCTATCTGGCGTGCTTTTTCAGCCGTTTTTTCGTCATTATTTTCTATGAAGTAGCTATATAATGCAGCGATTTTGCTAAACAATTCCTGTTCCTGATTGACAATCTGTACCATGAAATGCTCTACCCCTTGTTTGCATTGTTAAAACTAACTCCCATTTTAAACGATTTTTCAAACTTTTTATAGCAGCATGCAAAAAAAGAAGCCCGGAACACTCCTGGCTTCTTAAAGTTATTATTTAGATTGAGCAGGCTTTAAGACATGGTTTAATACATACTTCATGACGAAGCCATAAACGGCCACTGTTAAAGCAACCAACATTGAAACCATATGTAACACCATCCTTGTTAATGATGTAGTTGAGAATAATATTCAAGTTCAATTAGATAATATCACGAACGATAATCATTTTCAATAAACTTTTAAAATTGTCACACTTTATTAACATTTTTGGGGATAAACCGATTTGTTGCGGCAAATCGCCTATCATACTCTGTCAAGTCTTTTAACGCTTTCTCTTCCGCAGGAATGCGAATTGATAATATCAATGCATTAAGCATCGAAAAAAGCAGCGCTGTTATATACGCGTCGAATAACAAAGGGACAATCAACAGCTCCAGTGAAACAATAACATAATTCGGGTGTTTCATAAATTGGTAAGGACCCTTTTTGACTACTTCACTGCCCGGAAGAACGATGATCTTCGTGTTCCAATATCGCCCTAAAGAGGTTAAAGCCCATATCCTCCCTGCCTGCGTGATCAAAAACAAGACTAGTAATAGCGGCCAGAAAAAAGAAAGCTCTTTCTTAAAATAAATGACCTCAAAAAGTAAACAAATAAAAAACAACGCATGGATGAACACGATGATCCGGTAATGCGCTTTGCCAAATTCAATTGCTCCGCGCTTTTTCAGCCATCGTTCATTCCTTTTTGCAATGACGAGCTCGATGATCCGTTGGGTGATCACCACTGCTAAAAATATAAAAAACAGCACTATTCCCACCTCATCAGTAACAATTCAGAACTGAATCCAGGCCCGAGCGCTGCTGCTAATCCCAGCTGCCCGCTTTCGCCTTTTTGCAGAAATTGCCTTAATACGTAAAAAATCGTGGCTGATGACATATTGCCGAAATTCCGCAAAATATCTTGTGAAACTTCAACCATGTCTGCGGGTATGCTAAGCGACTTAACATAAGCTTCAAGCACTTTTTTTCCGCCTGGATGGGCAATAAAGTGGTCAACGTCTTCTATTTTTAAATTAAAGTTGTGCAAAAACGAGATGACATTTGGTCTCAGCCAATTTTCGATCAGGGAAGGAATGTTCTTTGAAAATACGACAAATAGCCCTTCGTTTTTCACATCCCACCCCATCACATCCAATGAATGCGGCATTGTCGTGGACCTCGTTGCGAAAATTTTCGGCGCAGCCGCCCGCTTTTGATAATGGCGGGCATTCGAATTTCTACCGGCAATTAACGCACAGGCTGCCCCGTCAGCAAAAAGAGAGGTACCGATTAAATTGCTTTTTGAATGGTCATTGCGCTGAAAAGTCAGGCTGCAGAGCTCAATCGCTAGAACAATCACCTTTGCCTCAGGATAAGCAAGACAATATTCATATGCCCTGGACAATCCTGCAGCACCTCCTGCACAGCCCAATCCCCAGAGCGGAATCCTTTTTGTATGGACTGAAAAAGGGAGTTCATTCATAATTCTTGCTTCAATGCCCGGTGTGGCAAGCCCCGTGCTCGAAACCGTAAAGATCGCATCTATTTCTGTAAAAGGGACCGCGCGGTTTAAAAATTCATAGTGATGAAGGCAGCCTTTGATCGCGGTAAGTCCTAACTCAACTCCATGTTCTATGTAAGCGTCATTTTTTTCTTCAAAGCTCCGGTCGATTTTAAACCAATCAAGACCCTTGACGAAGTGGCGTTTGTCAATTTCCCCGTTTTGGAAAACGGCCAATAGCCGGCCTATATCTTTGAATGTTTCGGAAAAGAGGTCACGGGCAAATTCGGAAACCTGTTCCTGCTTGATTTCATAAGGAGGTATAGCTTCGGCTACTGATAATATAGTGGGCATAACAAACTTCTCCTTTTATCAACATAAGGTTATTTTTTCCATTTATCATCAGCACTATGCAAACTTCATGGTGATTCTTTTCCGTACCCGGTGAAGTGAATTTTAAACTAAGGCTCATTCTGAAAAACGAAAAAAACTTCCTCCGCCTGGAGGAAGCCATATGTTTTGAAGGAGTTGTTGTGCTTCTTTATTATATAATGAGAGTGTTAAAACGACATCCATCAATCATTACCATTTCAGCAATATATTTTCCTTTAAACTAAACCATTCATAACGCTGCTTCCTGGATGCAAAAGCAGCTTCTTTTCATATCATGAAACCTTCTGTTCCTTTAAATTCGCCAACTCAGCTTTTTTACTGCCTGCGAAAATATTAAAAACTATGTTTAGAAAGATCGCGGTCAAACTGCCGGCGACAATGCCGTTGCTTGTTAAGATTTGCAGGCTGGCAGGGAGCTGTGCGAATAAATCCGGTACGGCTGTCACGCCAAGTCCCATTGCAGTTGAGCAGGCGATGATTAACAGATTTTCCTGTGAAGCAAATTCGACCTTGCTGAGCATTTTAATTCCATAGGCGACAACCATCCCAAACATCGCGACCATTGCCCCGCCAAGGACGGTTGCAGGAATAACAGTCGTTAATGCGCCGATTTTAGGCATCAGGCCTAAAACAACCAAAAATACACCAGCTGTATAAATGACATTTTTGCTTTTAACACCCGATAATTGGAGTAATCCGACATTTTGCGAATAAGCCGTATATGGAAAAGCATTAAAGATTCCGCCTAAGAGAATCGCCAGTCCTTCGGCACGGTACCCGTTTCCCAGGTCCTGTTCAGAAACTTGCCGATTCGTAATATCACCAACAGCAAAGTATACGCCTGTTGATTCTACCAGGCTGACAACTGCCACTAAAATCATCGTTAAAATCGCGGTTGCTTCAAAGGTCGGCATCCCAAAATAAAATGGCTTGGCGATATGGAACCATGAAGCATCCCCAACTGCACTGAAGTTCACTTTGCCCATGAAATAAGCGGCGATCGTCCCCGCACCCAATCCAAGCAGAATCGCGATCGAACGAATAAAACCTTTCGTAAAACGGTAAAGAAACAGAATAAATAATAAAGTTCCAAACGCCAGCGAAATGTTTGATAATGAACCGAAATCAGGACTTCCCTGCCCCCCTGCCATGTTATTCATGGCAACAGGAATTAAAGTTATTCCGATAATGGTCACGACAGAGCCTGTGACTACCGGCGGGAAAAACTTGACGAGCTTGCCAAAATATTTGCCGATCACGAGCACAAACAGGCCTGAAGCAATAATTGCCCCGTAAATTGCCGAAATTCCATATTGGCCGCCAATCGCAATCATTGGGCCAACTGCCGTGAACGTGCAGCCCAGCACTACCGGAAGACCAATCCCAAAAAATTTATTGCGCCAAACTTGGAGAATCGTCGCAATCCCGCACATGAAAATATCTATCGACACAAGATAGGTTAACTGCTCCCCTGTCAGCCCAAGCGCTCCGCCAACAATCAATGGTACGATCACAGCCCCTGCATACATGGCCAGTACGTGCTGAATTCCAAGTGAAGCGGTTTTTATGATATTTGAGTTCATTTTACAGCTGCCCCCGTCTCTTCAATAAATTGAACTTGCTTGTTTTTAAGTGATTTTATCCTGGCCAGTGATTCGACTCGATAGCCGCTGTCACGCAGCTGTTGGCCGCCACTCTGAAAAGCTTTTTCAATGACAATCCCAATTCCAGTCACTTCTGCTTGCGTGGCAAGAACAATGTCAATAAGCCCGAATGCTGCTTGCCCATTCGCGAGAAAGTCATCGATGATCAGTATCCTGTCACCTTTACCGATATATTGCTTGGACACAGATATTTCTGTTGTCTCCTGCTTTGTAAAAGAATGAACAGATGCCGTCAATAAATCATTCATAAGCGTTAAAGACTTTCTTTTTCTCGCAAAAATAACCGGTACATTTAAATGGAATGCAGCCATCAGTCCAGGAGCAATCCCCGAAGATTCAATCGTCAAAACCTTCGTAATTCCATCATTTTTAAACAAGTGGGCAAATTCCTGACCGACTTCATTCATAAGATTCGGATCAATTTGATGGTTTAAAAATGAATCCACCTTTAAAACGGTTTCCGAAAGAACCATTCCTTCGTTTCTGATTTTTTGTTTAAGCAGTTCCATCTTGTCCCTCCTCGTCATGGTGAAAAAACAAAAAAGCCTGAAGGCCAAAGCCCCCTCTGGAAATGAGTGAGGCAATGACCGTCAGGCTTACAGCTTGAAGGTAAAAGGAAGGAACAGCAAATAAGGTTCCGGTCCCATTGCTCACCCATAGTCGGAACATTTACGGTATTCCGGTAGAAACTTGCAGGCCATATCCCCGCGATTATATGAGTGAATCCGTATTGAATTAGTAATATTATAACATCCCAAATTAATAAATCAATAGTTTCCCATAGGAAACACGAATATTAACAAAAGATAATTACTTTAATATTCGGAAAATAGCAAATTATTGCGATGCTGTTGGTATATCATCAACTTCATCTAGTTTATCTTCAACTTTTGAAATATATCACCAACTGCGAGGTCTTCTACTACTGGTTTCAGTGAGAATCACAATATGAGAATAAGAAATATATTTATAAGAAAATAAGACCATTATCCTTATTTTTATAGGAACAAATAATTTAGATAAAACTATATTATTAAAATTATTATAGTCAATAGTAACCATTTTCTAAAAAAATAAGAAAAATATTCCTATACTGTGGTATAGTTGTTAAAACAATTCATTTTAGGAGGAATATTGCCTGTTAAGACGCAGTATAAAAACGATTCTAACTTTATGTGCATTGGTATTAGTTTTTTCATTTGGGAATATTGGAAAAGTAAATGCAAGCTCTGAAGATCAGTCGGGTAAAGAATTAGCAATTGAACTTATTGAGAATTCAAATGCTAAAGACAAATGGAAAGAATTTAGTGAAGATGATAAATCAAAAGTGAAAGAATTTGCAAAATTAGCAAAAAAAGTCGAAAGAAAGGTTGAGCAAAATTCTCCGAAAAATGCAAGTTTAGAAGAAAAAAATACTGTTCTTAATAATCTTTGGGATGAATTAAGTGAAAATGAACAATTAGCTTTTACAGCGTCAATATTAGAAGTAGAAACAGAAGTAGAAGTATTAGATAATGGAAGTCAAGATATTACCACTATGGCATCAGGTAGTAACTCCTTTGTGTCTATCTTGACTGGAAAAACTATAATAGGAGTAAAGTTATATACTTTCCAAGCAAAAAACCTGTGGTACTATGACGGTGTTAGAATTACTTCAAATAAACCATCTGAAGTTGCACAAATTCATCAGTTAGGCTGGTCTTACGAAGGTAAAGATGTAGACTCTGCATATTTCTATAATGGATTTGATTATTGGAGACATGTTGTAGGACATTTTGCACTTAATGTAGGTGGAGCTACTATTCAACATGATTATCCTACATTTGAATATACTATTAGAGCAAATGGAGCTTATTCTATATCTAAATTCATAGGATAATAAAATAACTAGCATAATCTTTAATATATCTAACTTTTGTTTTTATGTTACGATAAAAATCTGAAAGCCTGCTTCGATAATTTGTGTTATATAAAGACTATTCTATTACTTTAGAAGATAGGGTGATTAATTATTAATATCATTGTACTTTTATTGTATATGGGTGCTGCAGTATTTGTTTTATATTATTTACCTATATTAGCTAAAGACTTTAAAAAAGTTACTGATCAAAATGAAAAAATTATAGAAATGTTAGATGAAATTAACAAAGCTATAAAAAATAAAAATCCATTTTAAGTTCTTAAAATGGATTTTTATTTTATTTTCGTAGTTTGCCTTTATGGCAACTCATTCTGTAAGAAATATATTAGTTGTTTTAATTTATAAGCTATGTTAAAGGATAATGTTGATTTTTGAAATAAAGAATGGGAACTCCATATTGTCTTGGAGTTCCCTTGTTCCATTAAAGCACCAGATTGTTGAATAAGAAAATTATTTCAAGCCAATCGGAATAATTACTTTTGCAGTTGATTTAAAATCAGTTTAAATACATCGGTTTGTGACATATCATTAGTCAATATCATTTCTCCATCCACACCGAGATAATCGTTTGGATTCCACCAGGCACGCAAAGAATCTTCACCGAATTCCATCTTTTTCGAACTAGAGTTGTGACGTATGACTGTCTCCTCAAAGGATAAATCAAAATAATAAGTATATGTCTTTTGGTTAAAGAACTTGATTAAGTTATTCAGCATTTCACCATAACGATGTTTATACAAGATTCCTTCCACAATAACGAATTCACATCTATCTTTTCCATATTCTGCGATTTGGCGAATCAAATCAATTGAAAGGTTACCTTCTCTATCGTGAACCTTCAACATTTCACGGCGAACGGTATCCTGAGAAACCAAGAGTGTTCCGTGCCCCAAATGATTTTGAAGACTTTTCGCAGTAGTTGTTTTTCCACTCCCAGAGTTTCCTCGTATGATAATTAGCTTAGTTTCCATATTTCCCCCTACGCAACCATTCGATATAGGATATAAAAATTAATATCCCTTCTTCCACAAACCTGCCATTTAACGGAATATAGCTTTGTTACTCATTTGGAAAATTCTGATAACCTGAGTTTATCATAGGTCGCATCCGTTGAGAACAGGCAGCTTTCAACAATCATCTTATTAACTGTTGTGTCGTCATTTCGATGCCTGATTTGGTCCAAAAATTGAAACCAACTCAAATAATGGTCGAGGTACTTTGTTGCCACGCCATTAAACCGATTTATCCAGCCCTTCAAACGACTGTGATAACTATTCACATTCTGAATATGATAAACTCCTCGAACTCGTTCCTTACCATCAGATTTAAATCTATAATGCTCAAGTCCTTTTTCTTTTGCATATGTCATAAACGCCCGCCACGCATCTGTACAGAGAACATTTGCAGCAGACAGTTAGAGCCGATAGCTTCATCTAAACGAGTTTTTACAATCCGCCCCTGACCAACTACTTTCGAGTACGTTACCTTCTGACGGTCTCTTGCCACAAGTACACAGACTTGCTCTTTGCTTATGCCTCTTTGTAAAGACGAACCACCACGTTTTCGAGCTTTCCTACCTTCCACTTTACGTTTCCCTTTTTCGGAGTATAAAAAGTAGGTCTCGTCCATTTCAACGATTCCCTTAAACTGGTCAAAGTCCATCTCTTTAATGGCTGAAAGTAACTTATGTCTCCAATAGAACAAAGTTACATAATGAACGTCTAAAAGCTGTGACGATTTATGAAGTGAATAACCTTCTATCATACACTGAATGAACTCCAACCATTTGTGAGGCAGGTGAGTACGATAAAGAGGAGTATTCGTCACATAAGTAATGTCTTCCCACAATTTTTACAGCGGTAACGTTGACGTTCTAGTGTACGGCTGCCCATTTTTACATTATATTTACCGAAACGAACGGCGTTACCAGAATGGCAATGAGAACAAGTAAAGCCATCTTTATGCTTCCGTTCCGAAACCTCTTTAAATACAGGTTCGCTTGCAGAATAGGAAGCCAAAGAGTTAGCGAAGAACTCTTTAAGACGGTATTGGTCTGGCTGTGCTTAACTTCCTGATTTCTTGGATGATGTCCTTCAAAGCCATTCTTAACAACCCGCTCTCGTACTTTTTTATATATTATAGAAGAATCGTTCGATGTTTTCAAATATCAACAGAGTTGTTTAACATAGCTAATTTATAAAAAATATTAGATGTATTATTACACTAACAGGATGGTCATTTGAAACGTTAGTTGACCCAAATGTAAGGGATAAAGATCCGGAGCAACCTGGATTATAGGTTGCTCTTTTCCAACTAACAATATAAGGATAAATCTTTTAACAAGTACATAAAAATATGCTTTATCACCACTGCCTGAAACACTTTCATTGTTGATTTTCCTTAACGACCTCCGCATCAAAACTATCATCGGTGATCTTAGTCACATTTTCTTCACATTTCTCCCTGTCCGGATGTGATATTAATCACTGCTATTACAAGTTTACACCATTAACATATTACTTACGTAACGAATGAACAATTTGTGAACTGCCGGAAACCATCTGGAACTTTCACTATTGTCTTGTATTATGGGATTGTAATCATCTATTTATCTAACTTTTTGAAAGGAGGGAATAGCATGGCGAAAACGGAACTCCGCAACCAAACTAAAACAGAAATTGAGGATAGCTCCTCTTTAAAGGGCACGTTAGCTTCCGTTTTTTTATTGGGTTTCTTCCTGATCATCACCTGGGTAAGCGTTTATTATTTATTTTTAGATCGTTTTTAAGAGATAGAAAGGGGAAAGAGCCATGCATATGCATAAGTTTGAAAAAGCCTGGCTTATTTTTGGAGTCGGATCACTTCTCGTGTTCTTAACGATTATAGGAGTAAGTGCATTCTACCTTGGAAATCAGCCGCCAAGCTGCCTGGCAACGGTCGATCCTGAAAAAGTCGATACGACTGAACCATTTGATAAGCCGGGCTTGAATAAAGTTGAGGGAAAAGAATGGGATTACGAATTAGTATACGTCGCGGCTGCTTTTGCCTATAATCCTGTTCAGGTAGAGGTTCCGTTAGGTGCAAAAGTAAAGGTTATTGCAACCACAAAAGATGTTGTCCACGGTTTTGAAGTTGCAGGCACCAACATCAACATGATGCTTGAACCGGGATATGTTTCCGAATATGTGACTACCTTTGACAAACCGGGCGAGTTTTTGGTCGTCTGCAATGAATACTGTGGAGTTGGACACCATATGATGAATTCGAAGATCGAGGTGGTTAAATAATGCTAAGCACTGAAGCAAATATAAAGGTTGACCGCCGTGATGGAAAACTGGCAATGGCGCACTTGCATGTCGCTTTTATTGCGCTGGCACTCGGCGGCCTTGCGGGGTTATTGCAAGTTTTAGTACGCTCAGGAAAATTGGAATTGCCATGGGGAATCACCTATTATCAAGTTTTAACTGTCCACGGTGTTGTGCTTGGATTAGTGTTAACAACATTTTTTATCCTTGGCTTTCAAATTGCTGCCGTGAGCCGGACATCCGGCACCCTAACGAACGGGCAACGTAAACTGGGCTGGATTGGTTTTTGGCTAATGACGCTCGGAACAGCGATGGCTGCTGTTATGATCCTGCTAAATAAAGCGTCAGTTCTTTATACGTTTTATGCCCCTTTGCAGGCCCATGCTCTCTTTTATTTAGGCCTGACACTTGTTGTAGTCGGGAGCTGGGTTGGCGGTGCAGCGATTATTGCCGCTTATATACAGTGGAGAAAAAACAACCCGGGCAAGCCAAGTCCATTGCTGACTTTCATGGCCCTTGTCAATACATTGCTGTGGATTGTAGCAACGCTTGGTGTCGCTGCGACGGTGCTTATCCAATTGCTGCCGTGGTCTTTAGGCCTTGTTGATACGGTTGATGTTTTGGTGAGCCGGACATTGTTCTGGTATTTCGGCCATCCACTCGTCTATTTCTGGCTGCTGCCAGCTTATATGGCTTGGTATGTAATTATCCCGAAAATTATCGGCGGAAAAATTTTCTCTGATTCACTGGCGCGGATGTCGTTTATACTATTCCTGCTATTTTCTATTCCTGTAGGTTTTCACCATCAGTTAACTGAACCGGGTATAGACCCTGCCTGGAAGTTTCTTCAGGTCGTTTTAACGTTCTTAGTCGTCATTCCATCGCTGATGACCGCTTTCTCGTTATTCGCAACCTTTGAACGTTTTGGCAGAGCGCAAGGCGGAAAAGGATTATTTGGCTGGTTTAAAAAGCTTCCATGGGGCGATGCCCGTTTCACTGTTCCATTTATCGGAATGCTCTCGTTCATTCCTGCTGGTGCAGGAGGAATCATCAATGCGTCAAACCAGATGAATCAGGTTGTACATAATACAATTTGGGTAACCGGCCACTTTCATTTAACGCTGGCAACAGCCGTTGTTCTTACCTTCTTTGGAATTACTTACTGGCTTGTTCCGCATTTAACCGGGCGGAAGCTGACAAAACAAATGAACAAACTGGCGATCATTCAAGCCGTTATTTGGTCGATTGGCATGACCTTTATGTCTGGTGCGATGCATGCAGCCGGCCTTCTCGGTGCGCCGCGCAGGTCTTCATTCTCAACGTACGGTGATGCCGCGCAGGCATTGGAATGGATCCCTTACCAAATTGCCCAGGCCGTTGGCGGATCGATTTTATTTTTGGGGATAATTCTCATGCTCTATATTTTTATTAATCTCGCCTTCTTTGCCCCTAAAGGGGATGAAGAATTCCCGGTCGGCGAAGCGGAGGATAAAACAGAAAAAGTACCAATGTTTTTGGAAAATTGGAAGCTGTGGCTCGGGCTTACTGTCGCCTTAATTCTGTTTGCTTATACAATACCTTTCATAGATATAATCCAAAATGCACCGCCTGGATCGAAAGGCTTTAAGCTCTGGTAGGCAGTTTCACAAAAAAATCGCTCCTTCAATGGAGCGATTTTTTTGTGAAAACATTTTTTGATCCATCTGCACGGAGATTAACGGCACAAACGGACAATATGATTAAAGCAGAACCTAGTATTTGAAAGATTCCGAGGCTCTCGCCATATAAAAATAAACCGAGCAAAACGGCAACAACCGGCTCGATTGTCGCAATAACAGCCGCAGTGCTGCTCTCGGTTCTTTCCAGTCCCCACGTATAAAGATAGTACGCCAGTACAGTCGGAAGCAGGCCTAACCCTGCTGTAAGCAACACCACCTCTACATCGAAGAGCGCCTCCCCTCTTTCCCAGATGCGGGTTACCGGCAGCAGAAAAAGAGCCGCGACCACGAAAGTATACAATGTTACCGTATAAGCAGAGTATTTTTGCAAGGCAAACTTTCCAAAGATGCTGTAAAGAGCATAGCCGAGTCCTGCCCCCAATCCGATAATCGTCCCGATCGGGCTCAAGGAGCCTGTATCTTGTCCGCTCATACCAGCGATTAAGACACTGCCGACAATCGTTCCGATAATCGCCGTTTTTTTCCGGGAATCAATTTTCTCTTTAAAAAAAAAGAACGATAACAGAGCGACAAAGGCAGGCGAAGTGTACAGCAAAATGACAGCAATTGAAATAGTCAATTGGTTGATCGCGGTAAAATAACACCAATTAAAAAATACAATGCTTAAGATTCCGGTTCCAGCAAACAAATGGATGTCGCGGAGCGAGATCTTCATTTGTGGTCGGGATGCAGCGATTCCAATTATCACAAGAATGATTGAAGCGAAAACAACACGGAGCGTCACGATTTCCATCGCAGAAAAACCTAACGATGTCAAACCTTTCACGAAAAAAGCAATTAAGCCCCATAATGATGCACCGGCGGCAATCATCATAAAGGGCAACAATTTTTTAATCATTTATCTCGAAAGGAAGAGGATGACGGCCGCCATCCCCTGTTCCCAACTAGTTCAACTCGTAAACCCGACCGTATTTTTCATAAAGGTAATCGATTAAATAATTAGCATTCAGCCCTTCGCCGGTAACATCGGTCAATATCTCCAAAGGCTTTTTCATTTTCCCGTGCTTGTGAACCTTTTCGGTAAGCCACTCTTTTACAGGGAGCAGATTCCCTTGTTCAAGAAGCTGGTCATAGTTTGGAATGTCTTTTAGGAGTGCATTCTTGAACTGGGCTGCGTACATATAGCCAAGTGCATAAGAAGGGAAGTACCCGAAGCTTCCTCCTGACCAGTGCACATCCTGTAGAACACCTTGCGCATCATTTTCCGGTCTGACACCTAAATATTCTTCATATTTGTCATTCCAAACCTGCGGCAAGTCTTCAACATTGATTTCATCATTAAAAAGGCCTTTTTCAATTTCATAGCGAATGATAACATGGAGCGGATACGTTAATTCATCTGCTTCAATCCGGATTAAGGATGGTTTGGATTCATTAATTGCCCGGTAAAAGTCACCCAAATCAACATTATCAAATTGGCCTTCTGCATAGCTTTTTAGCAGCCCATAATTTTTTGTCCAAAACGATTCATTGCGGCCGACAAAATTTTCGTAAAACAGTGACTGCGATTCATGGATCCCCATTGAGGTTCCGGTACACAACGATGTTCCCACTAATTCTGTGGAAATATTTTGTTCGTATAAAGCATGCCCGCCTTCATGAATTGTTCCGAACACAGCCGTGCGGAAGTCTGTTTCATCGTATTTTGTTGTCACCCGGACATCTCCCGGATTTAAACCGATTGCAAACGGGTGGACCGTCTCATCCAGCCGCCCTGCATCAAAGTTATAGCCCATTTGCCGCAGAATTTCTTCGCTGAACCCTTTTTGTTTATCCTTCGGGAATTTTTTATAGAGAAATTCAGTCGCTGGCTTATTGGCTGAATCGCTGATCCTTTTTACGAGCGGGACGATTTTTTCTCGCAGTTCTCCGAAAACTTTGTCGAGGATTTCGACAGTGACCCCTGGTTCATACATATCAAGCAAAGTATTATATTTATTGCCTTCATAGCCCCAGTAGTTGATAAAACGTTTATTGGTCTCAACTAGCTTATTTAGAAAAGGCAAAAACATGCTGAAATCCGACTTTGCCTTTGCCTCTTCCCACACGCTTTCTGCTTTTGATTGAAGAATTACATATTCTTTATATTCTCCAGCCGGGATTTTTTTATTGCGGTCATAATCTTTTTTGCTTTCCTCAAGAATTTTTGCGGTTACTTCGGATAACTGTTCTGTGGAAGAAAGCTTTGCTATGTATGCTGCCATTTCTTCTGATGTTGACATTCTAAATACTTCGGAAGAAAGCATCCCAATTACTTCGGAACGCTGTTCAATACCCTTTTTCGGAGCGCCCGTGCGCAAATCCCAAAACATTAATGACAGGGCTTCATTATAAGCCGTCATTTTTTTTACATAATCCAAAAAATCTTGTTCTAACTGTGCAGTTGCCTGAACCATCTACTTTCCTCCTATACGTTCATTTCCTCCATATTTTATCATATTTTTCTGAAAAGGGGGCCAACTTCGCTTTGAGAGGATGCAGAAAAGCGGAATTCTCAGTGAAAACTCCGCTTAGTGCCAGTTATTTATTTTTTCCAATTGCGACTCTCCAAGTTTCCGGTCCTTCTTCAAGATATTCCCAAGAAAACTGGTCTTTTCTTTCAATCATAAACTGGTATTGAAGCGGCCTTGGATCATGATCGTTGACGACCTTCATAAATTCACCCGGCTTCAAGGCATCAAATGCACCAAAAATAACTGGATGCTTTTCGCGGGGCGGGTAGTCTGGAGCAACAATAACAGCAGCAAATTCTCTCATAGTTTTTTCCTCCTTAATAAGTTGGTTTACACTTATTATTATAGATAGTGATATGTAAAGAATGAGTGAAGCGCATCACATGCTATCTATGATTTATGCCCCCGATTTTTGGTTGATACGATTATAATAAACATAATAGAAACAAGAGTAGGACCAGACTGTCATAAAAAGAGGTGGTAGTTTGAAAGAGCACGTTGGAAAGTGTTCAATTTGCGGAAAAGATGTTTATTGCCTTGATGGTTTTTTTAACGGTGTTCACACCGATGACAACAAAATCGTTTGTTTTGAGTGCGACTCAGCAATCCACAGAAACGATGAGGAAAGTTAAAAGGATGGCAATTTGCCATCCTTTATAATAACGATTCAGCATATTTGCAAAGTGTTTACTCATCGGCCGCAAGGTCATCGACTGGAAGAGCTTCGTTTTCTTTATGTGTGACTTTGCGAGTATTGATGATTGCTTTTAAGCAGAAGATCAGCAACGTCGCTACTCCAATCAGGAAGATCGTGTCCGGAATCGATCGGTACGTGAGCAGCTTCTGGATGATATCCTGTTGTAAAAACTGGGCCGAGCGCGATGCAGCGTAGCCATGATCAAATGCCTCTTTCATTTGGATAACGCCGACTGGCAGCAGCGAAACAAAAACCATTCCGGCAAGGCCAATATTCAACATCATGCAGGAGAATTTCACCCATTTATCATTCCATTTTTCCGGTTTGACAACATTCCTTAAAGAATAAACGAGAACGGCACAGGCAAACATGCCGTATACACCCATCATCGCCGCGTGTCCATGTGCCGGAGTGAGGAATTGGCCGTGCTCAAGGAAGCTGACAGCAGGCAGGTTAATTAAGAAGCCGAGGACACCGGCGCCAACTAGATTCCAAATCGCCACTGAAATTAGGAACCAGAAAGTTCCTTTATAAGGAAAATCAATTCCCCCTGCACGCATCATTTTATATTGTTCGTATGCTTCAAGAATCAATAGGGTCAACGGAATGACTTCCAGCGCTGAAAATACGGCACCAAGCGCGATCCAAACTTCGGCTGAACCATTATAATAATAATGATGGCCGATTCCGATTACGCCGCTTCCGAGCAGGAGGATCAACTGAAAGTAAAGTGCTTTAACGGTCGAGCTTTTTGTTACAAGTCTCATTTGGACAAGCAAGAACCCGATGACAACGACAGCAAAAACTTCAAAAATTCCTTCGACCCATAGATGGATAATCCACCAGCGCCAAAAATCAGCAAACGTAAAATTTGAATCCGGATTCATAAAGAATGCGAATACATAGAAAAGCGGCACAGCAATTGCCGAATAAAATAACAGGTGGATTAAACCTCCCTTATCCGACTCCCTTTTCAATCCGCTCCGGATGCCGCGGTAAACAATATACAGCCATATGAGCATTCCGACGACGAGAATGATTTGCCAAATCCGTCCAAGCTCAAGGTACTCCCAGCCCTGGTGGCCAAGCAAGAACCATAAGTTTCCTAAATATCCGTTTGCACCGAGCCATTGCCCGACCATACTTCCGACGACAAGAACGACGAGCGCCCAAAATAAAACATCGACGAGCAGCCCCTGTCTCTTTGGTTCAAACCCTCCTACCAGCGGCGCAATGTAAATCCCCATTCCAAGCCATGCTGTTGCGATCCAAAGAATAGCCAGCTGTAAGTGGTACCCCTTCGCAATATTGAACGGGAGAATATCATAAATCCACTTCATCCCAAAGAAGCTGTCAGGCTCTATATAGTAGTGGGCCAGCAATGCTCCAAACATCGCCTGGACAAAGAATAAAGCGGCAACGATGACAAAGTATTTCGTTGTTTTCAATTGTGAAGATGTGACAGGTAATTTCCCCAATTCGATCCGCGGAAAATTGCCGTCCGTATATGCTTCCTCCATTCCAAGGTGGTAACGGTAGAAGACGAATAAAATGATTCCGATAAATAAGATGAGAATCGTGACACTGGCACCGCTCCACCAAATAGCTGAGAACGACATGGTATTGCCCGCATCTTCATAATAAGGCCAGTTGTTTGTATAAGTAATATCATCACCTATCCGCTCGGTACTGGATAGCCAGGCGGTCCAGAAAAAGAAATCGGCTATTTGCCGGGTCTGGTCTCCCTCGGCGATCCACAAACGGTCATTCTCTGGTAAATGTTCCTCCTTGATTAAATTGGGCTTTAATCCCCAACCGTCTCCTTCAGTGAACACTTGCTTGTAAAACGCTCTTACTTTTTCGACACCGAAGGCTTGAGAATCTGTTAAAACCAGTTTATCAGTGTCAGCTTCATAGCGGTTCTCACGCATTTCCTTAATCACTTGATTTTTAATCACGGTTTGTTCATCTGTGTTTAACTCAGCAAAGTTTTTGTCGTGCATTTGCTGTGCTTTAAAATCCTGCATTCCTTCCGTATATATTTTTAATGCCTCCGCCGTGTAATCCGGGCCCATATACGATCCATGTCCAAGGACGGTTCCATAATCCATCAGACCATATTTTTGGAAGACGGCCTGCCCTCCTATAATCGATTTTTTAGTTAAGATCACCTCTCTTTTTTCATTGGTAACCTCAAGAGGCCGGGGAGCCATTTCTTTAAAAATCCAGAAACCACCTACAATAAGAATCGTAAAACTAAATACAATCGTGAGAATCAAAATCGATTTTAAGAGAGCGTTTTTATTTTTCTTCACCACTTTTTGTGTGGGAATACCTCGATTTACCTCCATATCAATACATCCTTTCTATTTGATTTCACCCTCATTTTAATCGTTGCAGCACCGATTGTTAGTGAAGCTGTTCATCGTGTGATTGTGATATTTAGCACAACTGTTACGAAAATATTCAATTGTATGATGAACGTCACTTTGTATCGATTTCTGGCTTGGTACACTGAATTTAATAGGAAATACTGGAGGGTTATAGATGAAAACAGGCGATATTGAACGGCGTTTGGCTGAGGTTCCTCTTTTTAAAGAGCTGTCTTCTCATGAGCTCGAAAAAATCATTAATATTGCGCATACAAGGATTTACAAGCAAAAAATGTATGTATTTATGCAGGGACATCCTTTGGACAAAGTATTTTTTATTCATTCAGGCAGAGTAAAAATTTATAAAACGGACCATTCCGGCAAGGAACAAATTGTTTCGTTTTTGGAAGCAGGTGAAATGTTTCCGCATGCTGGGTTTTTCAGGCACGGCCAATATCCTGCCCATGCAGTAATTATGGAAGAAGCAAAGCTGATTGTTGTTCCGATTGAAAAATTTGAGAATATTTTAATCGCTCATCCTGAGCTTTGTATTAAACTCTTTAAAGTCCTTGGTGAAAAAATTGTAGATTTGCAAAATCGATTGGAGGAACAAATTCTCCATAATACTTATGAACAAATTATTATGCTGCTGCTCAGGCTTTGTAAAACAAACGGTGAACAAACAGGCAGCCATTATAAACTGACAGCCCATTACACACATCGTGAACTTGCCAATATGATTGGCACATCAAGAGAAACGATCAGCAGGACGATCAACTACTTAAAAAAGAAGAACGTCATTGAATTGGACCAACAGGGTAATTTCTTGATCACTCAAGAAATTCTCCAAAAGGAATTATTCTAGTCTTGTGATTAAAATCACGTAGTTCACAACTGAAAATGATTATCATTAATTTATCAACATTTATAAGGGGCTGTTTATGATGGATAAGAAAATAGTCGAACTGGATGTTCGCGACGATTTGAAAAATAAGCTTGAGCCATTCCAAAAAATAATGGAAGCTATTTCGGGGCTTAATGAACATGATGTATTTATCCTCCACGCGCCTTTTAAGCCTGTTCCCCTGTTTCCCGTCTTGAAAGCAAAAGGATTCGAAGCAGTAAGTGAGCAAATTGAAAAGAAGCACTGGAAAGTGGTTTTTACGAAAAGAGGCGATCGCCAGTGATCTTGGATAATCGCGGATTGGAGCCGCCGCAGCCAATGATGAGAACGTTAAAAGCCCTCGAGTCCCTGCAACAGGGGCGCGTCTTAACGATTATCAACGATCGTCGGCCCATGTTCCTGTACGAGCAATTAGATGAAATGGGATACACGCATCGTACGGTACAAAATGCTGACGGAAGTTACAGAATCGATATTACGAAATTAAGCAGGTGATTGGTTTGATACCAAATAGTATCGGCAGTGAAACAAATATAAAACTGCCGCTGTTCTTTATCTGTTACAGTTTGTTTGCCTTTGTGATCTCCCAAATCATTCTATTATTAAACGGAGAGCAAATGATTTCCGGAAGCTTTCGGATTCCGGCTGTCTGGTCTGCAGCTCATCTACTCGTTTTGGGCTGGGCGCTGATGATTGCGATGGGTTCGATGTACCAGCTTGTTCCTGTCGTTTTTTTAACTCCGATATGGAACGAACGCTTTGGTTTTTTTCAATTTGCGGTTACTGCAGCAGGTATCACCTGGTTTGCAGCTGCGCTGTATTTCGCACCACAAACAGCAATGATCCCGGGAGCAATAACATTAACGGGAATCATCTTGTTTATCATCCAAATCATGATGACGTTAAAGAAACAGGCGCAAGCAAGTATGATAACGCTTTTTGTAGGAACTGCATTATTTTGTTTATTTGCAACGATCATGCTCGGGATTACTCTCATATTGAGCATCAAAACCGGGTTTGCAGCCGCAATGTATCCTGCGATTTTTAAAACCCATCTATTGCTTGGGCTGGCCGGCTGGTTTACGCTGCTTATCTTTGGTTTCTCTTACAAAATGGTCCCGATGTTTTCCCTTTCCCACGGCTACCCGATGTGGCAAGCCAGGCTGGTTTATTGCTTTTATGTATTTGGGTTGGTTTGCACGGCCTTATCTTTTTTCAGCAATGAACAATGGTTGTTCATGATCGGATTTTTGTTTCTATTAATCGGATTTGCCTGTTTCGCCTCGCATATGGCGCTCATTTTAAAAAAACGGATTAAAAGAAAGCTCGACAAACCATTTTTGTTCTCGCTTTTTGCGATATGTTGCGGGCTGGCAGTTCATCTTGTGGCATTTGGATCCGTTATAACAGGGACATTCTCCAGGCTGGCCGGACCGTTTATCGCGGCCTATTTCCTGCTTTGGATCGCTTTTAGCATCATTGGCTATCTATTCAAAATTGTCCCGTTTCTATGGTGGACTCACAAGTACAGCAGCGAAATCGGCAAAAGGGACGTTCCTGTTTTAAAGGATATGATTAATGAAAAGATGGCTTTACCGCTGTTCTTCGCCTTATCAGCCGGGGGGATAATCGTTTTTGTTGCCCTTTTATTTGGTCTGAAAGTGCTGTTTTATCCGGGCCAATTTCTCTTCAGCCTGGCAGCTGTAGTTTTCAGCGGAACTATCGCATCGGTCCTAAAGAAATAGAGATGCAGAAAAGTTTTCAGCATCACTTAGCGCTTTCGCAAGGCGCCCCTAAATTATTTTACACAAACATGAGGAGGCTAATAAAAATGGATTTAACAGAACATGTACAAAAGAATTTAAAGAGAGTGCTCGACCCCGAATTAAACATCAATGTAGTCGATCTCGGCCTGATCTATGATATTTCCTTTCCAGCTGAAAAACAAGTCAATGTTACGATGACACTTACTACGCCAGGCTGCCCGCTCCATGACAGCATTGTAAATGGGGTGAAATATTGTTTGGAAGAATTGGAAGAGTTTAATTTGGCGGATGTGAAAGTGGTGTGGGAGCCGGCCTGGTCACCAGAAAAAATGACTCCAGAAGGCATGAAAGCACTTGGAAGATAATGGCCAATACAACTGAATCTACGAAAAAGTTAAAAAAACAGCGGTCAATTCGACCGCTGTTTTTGATATCCTTCTCACTGAGTTACTTTTGTCGGCAAAGCGTTTTTGATCAACTCGGTGACGTGTGCAGGCTCTTCTTTGTTGATCAGGATGTGGACACTTCCTTTATCTTCGTGCGTCCTGATCAGCCGGCCGATCCCCTGTCTTAGCCTTAATAGCATATACGGCAGATCGACGTCATGAAACGGATCTTTGGACTCCTCACGTTTTGCCGAAAAAACCGGGTCATTAGGTGGATATGGAAGCGAATATATGATCACGTTTTCGAGGGCGCGGCCCGGGATGTCAAGCCCCTCCCACATATGGACCGAGCATAAAACGGATTGCTCATTATTTTGGAATTTGGACACAAGTGCGCTGATCTCTGCATCCCCCTCAAAATAAATGGGAAAGCCCGTTTTCTCGGCCGCATATTCCCGGAAACGGTTTAAATCGTCTTCATTCGTAAACAGGACAAGACCCCTGCCATCCGATTGTTGGAGCTGGTTTAATGTGTATTCGAGCCGTTTTTGGCGGTCATCCTTTGCAAAGCCCGGGATGTAGATTTTCATGTTTTCCCCGTAATCAAAAGGCGATTCCACAGAAAATGATAAAAATGTATCAATCCCGAGGCTTGTTGCAATATAATCAAATGATTTGTTATCTGATAATGTTGCCGAAGAGAAGATAAATGGCTTTTTCTGTGCAAAAACCTCTTCCCTCATAATTTCTTCAACCATCCGCGGCATAATGACGAGCGTTCTTTCTCCCTTGTTTTCTTCAAACCAGTTGATCCCTTTTGTTTCTTTAAAGAAAAGTGATAATGAATAGGTTATTTGTTCTAAATATTCCTCGACAATTTTCAAATCATAATCATTAATAACATACATCTCACTGTCAAACACCAACTCTTCCTGGAGCTGGTTAAGCAGGTTAAATAATCTTTTACCCTCCTCCAGAAGGAGCGGAGTCTTTATAACCATTTGCTTTTCTGAACCGTCAGTTATTTGTGAGGCAGCCTGTAATACTGCAAAAAAATGTTCGTTTTGGACGAGAGATTCTTCGATGCAATAAAGGGTATTTTCCCTGACATCGTTGGCTGTAAGTCTGGTAAGGAGCTTGTCCAGCGTCTGTTCAGCAAAGCGATAGGTTAACGCTTTTTGCGCAGCATATTCCAATAGATGCCCTTCATCAAAGATGACTGCCGATGATTCCGGAAGTAACGGGAGCTGCCCCTCCCTTTTTCGTGATTCTTGTGTCCAAATGTGCTCCATATAGAAATCATGTGAACAAATAATTAAATCACTTGAGCCACGATAGAATTCCCGATGAAGGGTTTGTCCGCAGCGATGCCGTTTTGAGCAACTGAAGCAATCCTGAAGAGAATCCCAGCCAACTTGTTTCCAAGTCTCATCCGAAATACCGGGATAGTCCTTCCGGTCACCATATTTGTGGAACTTTTGCATTGATGATCCAGTGCCGACAAAGTCCGGGAGCTCGTCAAAAATCGCACCGTAGGGACCGCTGTCATTCCTTAAAATAACCTCATCAAGCTTATTCAAGCATAAATACTGATCCCGCGATTTTGCGAGGCGGACATCGATATTTAAATTTAAAGCTTTTTCAAGCTTGGCAATATCGCCTTCTTTTTTGACCAGCTGTTCAATCAATGTTTCATCGGCGCAGGCAATAATTGCCGGCTTATTTTGGTAGCGCGCGTAACAAATGGCATACAAAAGGTAGACGATTGTTTTCCCTGTCCCGACGCCGGCTTCCGCGAACATGACCTGTTTTTCTTTAAACGCTTTTTCAAGCTGAAACGCCATAAAGATTTGTTCATCCCTAAGCTCGAAACCTGCTTCAGGCAAAATATCGTAAAAAACGTCTCCAATCCAATCATTAAAGACATTAAAAAAAGAATCTGTTTTAGAAATGGCAAATGGCAGGCGCCCTTGCATAATACCCCTCCGAACCGGCACGATAGCGCCATGAAAAACGCAAGCGCCCTAATGCAGGGCGCTTGCACCTTAAATGGAGCCAGCCTTTATATTTAAGATTTGGCTCTCCTCATTATTACAATTATCAGTGCCTTTTAAACGAGACGCTAACAACCATTGTATCGTAAAGAGCCGCTTAGTCAAGAATCATCGCTGAAGAAATTTCTGGTTATATGTAGAGAATACGAAAAAGAAACGCCCTGTAAGAGACGTTTCTCCCGGATTGCTTATTTATGAATGGAAGACAATGAAAACGACAATGCTTGCTGCAATTGTTCTCTCGCAGCTTCCAGGTTCATTAGGGCACCGTCAGCAGGTTTATGCTCCTGCTTAATGGTTTCAATCGTAGCCGCAAGGGCTTTTGAAATTTTATTAAAGTCAATGGTCGAATCGTACATGGTATTCCTCCTGGCCAAAAAGATACTGATATTTTATTCGGCCAGGAGATGTTTTATACCGGTTTTCCCTCATTGATTATCTTTTGAAATTTAGAAAGTTAAGACCATTCTTCCGTTAACTTTACCTTCTTCAAGGTCTTTAAACACTTCATTAATGTCCTCTAGTTTGGCTGTTGTGATTGTCGTTTTCACCTTGCCGTCTGCAGCAAATTGCAGTGCTTCCTCAAGGTCCTTTCTTGTTCCGACGATAGAACCGGTAATGCTGACACCGTTTAGAACTGTGTCAAAAATCGGCACTTCAATCATTTCAGGAGGAAGGCCTACCGCAACGCATTTTCCGCCTCGCTTCACGGCACGATATGCTTCATCAAATGCGCGTTTTGAAACGGCTGTACAGATAGAAGCCTGGACTCCGCCAATTTCACGCTGAATGAAGACCGCAGAGTCTTCTGTTTTAGGATTGATAACCAAATCAGCTCCCAATTCCTTTGCAAGCGCTAATTTATCATCAAAAGTATCAACCGCGACTACTTTATTTCCCATCGCTTTCGCATATTGGACGGCAACATGGCCTAATCCACCTATTCCATAGATAGCTACCCATTCTCCAGGCTTAGCTTCACCTACTTTTAAAGCTTTGTATGTGGTAACACCGGCACAAAAAAGCGGCGCTGCTTCAACATAGCTTAAATTATCAGGAATTTTCACGGTATATCTGCCATCTGCCACGCAATATTCAGCATATGCCCCGTCGATAGAATAGCCGGCATTATGCTGATTAAGGCATAATGTTTCCCTGCCGGAGAGACAGTATTCACAATAGCCGCAAGCGGAATATAACCATGGGATTCCGACACGGTCACCCGGTTTTAAATGTTTAATGCCGTTTCCTACTTTAATTACTTCGCCTACACCTTCATGTCCCGGAATTAAAGGCAATTTTGGTTTTACAGGCCAGTCTCCATGCGCTGCATGCAAATCAGTGTGGCAGACTCCACAGGCGTGGATTTTCACAAGTACATCTGTTTCCCCAACAGCTGGAATGGGAACATTTTCGACTGTTAAATCCTTCCTGAATTCATGAACTACTGCTGCTTTCATTTTTGTGTCATGACATGTTTCACACATCTCGTTCACCTCTTTGGAGAATTAGAAAAGCAACTTTATTATTGCGCAAACATGTTTATCTGTCATTAATTTTGTGAATGTATTCACAAAATTGTTTATTGTATTCGACAAATTTGTTAACAATTTACTTTTATCTTGAAATTAAAAAAACAGCCTGGCTCGGCTGTTTTTTTAATTATAGTTTTGGAGGTCTTTTCCCCCAATATTGATAGAAATCAGTCCGGATAAAACCGTTGAACAGCTTTCTTTTTTTCGTTGCCGGCTTGCCGTACAAACTTTCAAAATCAGGATGGGAAGTGAGGATATAAACTGACCATGTCTCGTGCCTGGAAAAGGCCTTGCCCATTTCCCGGTACATTTGTTCGACCTCCACTCTTTCCCCAAGCCTTTCGCCATATGGCGGATTTGCGACAATCACGCCGTATTCACTTGTCGCCGTAAAGTCGCTTACTTGCCTTTGTTTAAATGAAACCAAATCACCAAGTCCTGCTTCAAAGGCGTTCTCTTCGGCAATTTTCACCATCCGATGGTCAATATCCGTGCCGAGAATATCGAGCGGTTGCTCATATTTTGCAACATCTTCTGCTTCGGTTCTGGCGTTCCCCCAAATGGCCTCAGGGATCCAGTCCCACTTTTCCGAGACAAATTCCCGGTTAAACCCTGGAGCGATGTTCTGGCCGAGCAGGGCAGCTTCGATTGGAATTGTGCCTGAACCGCAAAAAGGATCGATAAAAGGCCGGTCCGGCGTCCAGTTGGTTAGCATAACGAGCGCTGCAGCCAATGTTTCCTTTAATGGCGCTTCCCCCTGGTCTACCCGGTAACCACGGCGGTGGAGCCCGTAACCGCTCGCGTCAATCGTCAAGGTGGCAACATCCTTTTGCAGGGCGACCTCGATGCGGAAGAGCGAACCAGTTTCTTCAAACCAAGTATTTCTTTTGTAATGGCGCTGCAGCCGGTCGACAATCGCTTTTTTTACGATTGCCTGGCAGTCTGAAACGCTAAAAAGCTTCGATTTGACCGACTTTCCGCTCACGGGAAATTCGGCATCCTCCGGCAAATACATTTCCCATGGAAGAGCTTTCGTATTCTCAAATAACTCATCAAAGCTCTCTGCTTTAAATTCTCCCACTTTTATTTTGATTCGATCTGCCGTGCGCAGCCATAGGTTTGTACGGGCAATCGCCAGCTCATCTCCTTCAAAGCTGATCCTGCCGTTTTCAACTTCACATTCATAGCCCAGTGCGCGGACTTCTTTTGCAACTAATGCCTCGAGTCCCATTGCAGCGGTTGCAATTAAATTAAACTTTGCCATTTTCTCACCCTTTTTTCCGTAATCCAACACATGAAGTCCCGATTATGTATGTCATGATTAATATCGCCTTTATGCCGGTAATTTAGCCGTTAAATGAGGCTAATAGATAAGAAAAGCTCTCCTGATAAGAGGAGAGCTTTTAGTTTTATAAGTTATGCATCCCAACAATAACGTTCTGTAAGCCATGTTCTGTGCCCCTGTACTGCAAACGACAGTTGTCTCGTACGAGGGCGGTAATCATCTATCTACAAATTGACAAGCCAATTTGTCCTTCTCCTCGTTCAATTCCTAAGAGAAAGTGCCCCTACCATTATTTGGGTTTCTCGCTCGTGGGGTTTACCTCGTTCCACCCTTTTTATTTCTAAAAAGGCTACGTCACTGTGGCACTTTTACAGGTATTCACGCCTTATCCATGAGGACTTAGGCGTTTTTCCGGCCGTCAGCTTAAATCTCGTTCAAGCTGCCCTAGCTTATGAATTGGCTAGGCACGAACACTACGGGCATCGCAGCCCGTGCGAGCATGGACTTTCCTCTACAGTGTCACTATTGTTCAACTGCAGCGATTACCCGAACGCTACTAAAGGATTACATTCCTTATTATAAGCAAGACGATGATCAAAATCAATGGCATTCATCATGAAAATGAGTAAAAATGTGTCAATCGTACAATTTGCTGCCAAATACATGCTTTTCCAGATTGGAAAGTCGCTTTAAAATATCAAAATTCGTCGTTCCGGCAGTCGCCGCTGGAGCAGGCTGGCGCCTTGTTGACTCATCAAGCTGCTTTCTCAGGCGCAAATTTTCTTGCTGAAGGTCTTCAATCTCCTGGTGGAACGTTTCATAATCTTTTATGATTAAATCTAAAAACTTGTCGACATCCTCTTGCTTGTATCCGCGCATTCCGGATTTGAACTCTTTTTCTAAAATGTCTTTTGCAGTTAACTTCACTTTATCGGATAACATCGTATTCACCTCAAGTATCGCCAATCATTACATTATATTTTTTCAAAAATAGCTGCTTTTGTCAATTTTTCTTTCAAAGATCTCGCTAAAATTGCCGTTTTTCTTCTTCTTCTTGCTCGACAGCCAGTTGAAGATCATAGAAAGTAATCAGACGGATCTCATATGGATGCTTTTCACGGTAGGAAAGAGCCGTTTCATACAAAAATTTAGGACTTCCTTCCTTTTCGTGATCATAGAGAAGCAGAAGCAGCTCACTCTTTTCCACAAAAAACTGATTTTTTAAGCGGAATTGCCACTGATTCTCATAATTTTTTTTTGTAATCGAATCAACAAAATCAGCTTGTGAAACGACAGATTCATACCATTCTTTATTCTTTTCGTTCCATTTGGCTTCCTGGTTAAGAAACGGTGTAATCACACCAAGCTTAAGCTCGGGAAAATCAAGCTGAAGTTCATAAACAGCTTCCGCTGCCCACAATTCAACCCCGAGCTGTCCGCTGATAATCACCCATTCCAGCCCTGCTTCGACAAGTGGGTATAGCTGCTTTTTGATTGCCGTTTTTATGTAAGCTACTGCAGGATTGTTTTGCTCGAATATTCCTAACTCAAATGGTTTATAGCCAGATATCGCTGCTACTTTCACCAAATTCAAATGCCCCTTTTCTGCAATATCCGCCTGTACACCCTATTATATTGAAGGTTATCCCAAAACATGTGTGAACGTGAAAATTTTATGTAAAAGCACAAGGACCTGTGACGGCCCTTGTGATGTTGAAATTATCTTCGTCTTCGCCAGTTTGGAGGAACTTGCGCCTGGCCTGGCATGTATTCAGCCCCGGCTACCGCTCCTGGACCGAAAGGTGGAACCGATCCTGGTGGATGATAAAACTGCTGGTTCGAAACGTCGTTTACAAAAGATTGTGTCTGCGGGAAGTAGTGCTGGTGCTGATAGTTTAAGTGATTGACTGTTGTAGTATGGGTCGGATGAATATGAGGTACTACATTGTTCATAAAATTATGTTTCACACAGCACTTTGTCGGGTGAACAATTGCCGGCAAAACATGATTCGGTCTGCAATGCATAGAAATATCCCCTTTCCTAAATAGTCTGGTTACATTATCAGCCTATGAAGCAAGGAAGGTTCTTGTACTAAGGAAAATACCTATTTTTCATAGAAAGCCATGGTTGTAAAACTCTTATAGGAAAGTATAAAAACTGTCCTTTAAAGCTGTGAAAATAAATACCGTAAGACAAATAACCACAAAGAACATAAACAAAACTGCCTTATACATGTAATCAGCCCCATAGTTTTTTTAGCTGGAACATTCCATCCAACTAACTATTTTACAGGTTTCGACATGAACAGACAACAAGGAAATTAGTGGTTTCCCATAAGAATTTATTAAAATTTTGGTACAACTATCAACTCATGATTCGTTCTGTTTCAAGGCGATCTTTCGAATCAGCCTCGCTTTGCGATGGAGCAGGCGGCCAAGATTTTTTTCGTTTTCCGTTTGTTTTTCATAAAATTCCAGCGCCCGATCGGTAAACCCCAGCGCCTCTCGATAATTTTTATCGTGATGCTCGACAATTTTCGCTGCTTCCACCAATGCTTCAATTTGCTGATGTTCATTTCCTTCTGCAGCTATTTCTATGAATAATTTGCGAGCCAGGCTCCAATCGTGCTGCTGTTTATATTGATAAGCCATCGCCAGCTTTGCTGCAACCGCAGCCGTTCCGGTGCCGTCAATTATTCCTAAAAAGCTGTTGGCGGCTTCCTCGTTGTTTCCAACCGATGCATACCATCTGCCAACCTCGAACGTTTCCTTCGTTGTTTGCTGTGTATCTTTACGCAGCAGCTGGAAGGAGAGATGTGTATAGAGGGTAATCAGCGATAGGATATCGATTTCATTATGCTTGATGATCCCAAACATTCCTTCTGGATTTTTTCTTTCAACAAAATCGAAATAAATGATTGGTGCCAGAAAACCGGGAATATCATCGATCCTCTCGACCTGCAAAATTTCCTTTTCAACGATCGAAAGCTTTAAACGCTCCAGCTTATGCTTCCAGAGCCTTCGCGACGCATGGTATAAATCAAAATGGCCAAAAAGCGGAAGCTTTGGGACATGTTCTCTGATCAAGGTGTGTCTCGTTTTGACCTGCGGCCAATCAAATGACTTGCCATTGTAAGTAACAAGCGTCTGATAGTTTACATTTTCCAAAAAGCTTTGATAGAGGGGAATTTCTGCACCCGGATGGGGTAAAATATGCTGTTTTACGACTATGTGATCATCGCTAAAGCTTGCATGTCCAAGCAAAAAAATCGTATTGCCTGTCCCCCCGCCCAGCCCGGTCGTTTCTGTATCAAAAAAGAACAAGTCCTGAGCGTTACAGCCTGCTGCAGAAAGAGGGTGGACAATATTTGTGTGATTCCAGAGCTCGACCGCTTCCAAAAAATCGGCAAATACATATTTGCCATGCCGGTGTGATAATGGGTAGCGGACTTCCCTTATCAAGCAATAGCTGTTATCAAAGTAATATGGGGATGTATTTTCTTTTACCCAGTCAGTCAGGAAGGGTATTTCTGACTGGCTGGAAGAATCAATGATTGGCACCCGTTTCATCGCCGATTCACCCGAAGACGCTAAATGCGGCTTCAATCTATTTAGCTTATTTTTCAACGTCATTTCTATCACTTCCTCGAGATTCCCGGACAAACAGCTTGCCCTTTGTTAAAACTGGTCAAGAAGCTGCAAGCTTTTTTCCTTCGCTTTAATGCCTTCTATTTCTGTTCCTATACAGGAAGGACAGCCGTCGTCGCATAGGCATTTTGCTATTAAATTTTTCGCGGCCGCCTTGATTTCATCAAAGCGTTTATAGACGTCTTCTGCCAGACCGATCCCTCCCGGGTAATGATCGTATAAAAAGATCGTCGGCAATTGTGTATGGGCTGCTTTTATTTGTGATACTACATGGACATCGTTTCGATCGCACATGACGTGGATCGGGACAATATGTTTAAAGACGTTTGCTATTCCCATCAGCAGCTGTTCCAGCGCCTTTTCACCTAGCTGAAGATCAAGTTCTTTCAGCTCAAGCCAGGCAGCGCTCGTATGCAATTCTTCTTCTGGCAAATGGATCTGGCCATATCCAACATTTTCAAACGTTGTCAGCTTGATTTTTTTAAATATGCTTGGAAGGATATTGATTGAAACATCGCCAAAGTTAATCGCCGTTGCCTTTCTGTTTGACGTCCTGTCTATTTCTAACACCTTAAGCTGAACGGCAAGGTTTGCATCGGTATAATAATCTACATCAACTTCCCTTACATAGGCTTTTTTATGATCCCAGTCCAGTTTTTCAACCTGGTATTGTATACCTTCATGCAAGTATATCGCTTCGTCGTGCAAAAGGGTCATTGCGCTAAAGCGATCCATTTCCCCGATGATTTTCACATCTGCGGTCGACGATTGGTCGATAATCACGACGTTTTCCTGTGAAGCGGACCGCAGGCTGATATTCGATGCCGGAAAGGATTGATTGGCCCAGTAAAATTTATCCCCATTCTGGTGTAACACTTGTTCTTCCGTCAGGTATTCCAGTATCTCCGTTATATCCAATGGGCCAAATTCTTCGCCTTTTTTAAAAGGCAGTTCATAGGCGGCGCATTTTAAATGATCGACTAAAATGATCAGGTTTTCCGGATTGATCCTCGCAGCTTCGGGGGACCTATCGAAAAAATAGCCGGGATTCTGGACTATATACTGGTCAATGGGCGTACTGCTTGCGACCATTAAAATCAGGGCTTCCCCATGCCTTCTTCCTGCCCGTCCGGCCTGCTGCCATGTACTGGCGACGCTTCCGGGATATCCTGTCATAATGCAGACCTGCAGCTGGCCAATATCTACTCCTAATTCTAAGGCATTCGTACTGACAACCCCGAGAATTTCTCCGTCCCGAAGGCCCTTTTCTATCTCGCGCCGCTGCTTTGGTAAGTAACCGCCCCTGTATCCTCTGATCGATTTCGTCCCGATTTCTTTTTTAACCAGTTCCTGTATATGGCTTAAGATAATTTCAACCCTCACCCTGCTTCTTGCAAAGACGATCGTCTGTATTCTATTTTTTAAAAATTGTTTGGCGAGACTATGTACTTCTACCGTAGCGCTTTTCCTGATATTCAAAGGCTTATTCACAAGAGGAGGGTTATAGAAAACAAAGTGCTTCCTGCCTCTTGGTGCCCCGTTGTCGTCAATTAAGCGCATTGGGTTTCCTGTAAGCTGTTCCGCCAGTTCCTTTGGATTCGCAATCGTCGCCGATGTACAAATAAAAATTGGGCTGCTTCCGTAAAATTTGCAGATTCTTTTTAAGCGCCTTATCACATTCGCCACATGACTGCCAAACACGCCCCTGTATGTGTGCAGTTCATCAATAACGATATACTTAAGATTTTCGAACAGACTGACCCATTTCGTATGATGGGGAAGGATAGCGCTATGGAGCATGTCCGGATTCGTGATCACGATATGCCCGGCCTTTCTTACGGTCTGCCTTATCGCCGGTGATGTATCACCATCGTATGTATAGCTTTTTATATCCATGCCCATTTCATTTATGATTTCATTTAGCTCGCTTTTCTGATCCTGCGCCAATGCTTTTGTCGGAAATAAATAAAGCGCACGGTTTGTTTCGTCTTCCGCGATAGCTTGCAGTACTGGCAAGTTATAGCAAAGCGTTTTACCCGAAGCAGTAGGGGTCACTGCGACAATATTTTCGCCTTTTTGCAAAGCCTGAAAAGCGGTAAACTGATGGCTGTACAGTTCGTCGATACCCCGTTTGGACAAGGCCGCTTTAATTCTTTCGTGAACAGCATCGGGTATTGGCTTCGTCCGGGCTTCCTGCGGTTCGATTTCGTGCCAGTTTACGATATTTTCGTTTTTCCTTAATTCATCGATCAGTTCTGCCAGTGTTTTCTTTCTCATTCGCTACACCTCTTTATACGATATAGTTTAGCGAATATTTGTTTGCATGGCTACAGATAGATTTTAACAAAAAAAGGATTTAATGATGTTTCGATTTCATTTCCACACTCGGCACCCCACTTTTCTTATACAAGCCTGCTTTTCTCCACTAATCATACTTATATTAAAGCTGTGAGCGAAGGGCTTTTTTGTTAAAATATTAAGTAAGCACGTGAAAATGAGGTGAAGGCGATGTACAGAGAGGAAATAATAACAATACTTTCCGAATTTGGCCTTTTTCGTGAAATGAGCAGACAGGAAATAGCGAAAATCGCTGATATTTCGATTTCCAGGGAGTGGAAAAAACATAGCCATATATTTATGCAGGGTGATCCGCTCGACAATGTATATTTTATTAATGCAGGAAAAATAAAGATTTATAAGAGTGACATAAACGGAAAAGAGCAAATCGTGGCAATTTTAAAGAAAGGAGAAATGTTTCCGCACGTAGGCTTCTTTCGCAAGGGCGATTATCCCGCATATGCGGAGGCTCTGGAAAAATCAATTCTGGTTGTCGTGCCGATCACCCAGTTTGAAAAGGTATTAATTGAAAACCCCGAGCTGTCAATCAAGGTGTTCAGAGTTCTAGGTGAAAAAATTGTTGATCTGCAAAACCGCCTTGAAGAACAAATATTGAATAATACATATGAACAAATAGTTAAGCTGCTTGTCCGCCTTGGCGAAAACCATGGTCAGGAGCGGAGTGATGGCACCATCCTCCTGAAAGGGGAATTCACCAATAAAGACCTTGCGAATATGATTGGAACGACAAGGGAAACCGTCAGCAGAACGCTCACTAAAATGAAAAAGGACGGATTAATCGAAGTCGACCGCCACGGCGATTTCATTCTGGCACCCGACAAGCTGCTTGAGGAATTTTTTTGATCAAAAACTGTTTTCCGAAAATAACGCCGCTCCTTTCAAAAGGCAGCGGCGCTTTTTCTATTTTGATTGGATTGGTAGCTGGAGCATATCAGCGATATCTTCCTGTGCTGTTCCGATCAATTTCAAATTAAATGTTTCCTGGAGAACGTTCATGACGCCTTCGGAAATAAATTCAGGCGGCTTTGGACCGATACGGATGTCCTTAATTCCGAGGCTGAATAAACCTAACAGGATCGCCACAGCCTTTTGCTCAAACATGAGAGGACAATGCTGACAGGCAGCTCGTTGATCGGGCATCCAAACGCATCTGCTAGTGCTTTGGCGATTTTAACCGTTGAACCTGAGTTGTTGCATTGGCCAAGGTCAATGTAGCGCGGGATGTCCGTGCCCGGAACAGTCCCGTAGTCGACATCATTAAAGCGGAACTTCCCGCATGATGTTGTCAATATCACCGTCTCCGGCGGCAGTGAAGTCGCTAATTCGCGATAATATTCGCCGCCTTTTCCCGGTGCGTCACAGCCGGCAATCACGAAAAAGCGTTTGATTTTCCCTTCCTTGACAGCCGCGATTACTTCGGGTGCCAATCCTAGCACCGTTTCATGGTGAAACCCGGTCAACAACGTTTCCTCGGAATCAATATTTGCAGCAGGCAATTCGAGCGCCCTGTTGATTAATGGCGAGAAATCGTCGTTGATAATTTTTTCAACGTTCTCGAGCCCTGCGACTTCATAGGTAAACATCCGGTCTGCATATGTACCTTTAATCGGCATCACACAGTTTGTCGTAGCGAGAATCGCACCCGGAAATTTCTCAAATAAGCGGCGCTGATCGTACCAGGCCTTCCCGATATTCCCTTTTAAATGGGAATACTTTTTCAAAGCTGGATAGCCATGGGCAGGGAGCATTTCTGAATGTGTATAAATATTGATCCCTTTTCCTTCCGTTTGGCGCAGTAATTCCTCGAGGGCAAATAAATTATGTCCGGTAACGACAATCGATTTTCCCTCAATTTTATTTTGTGAGACGCGGATGGGCTCAGGGATTCCAAGCCGTTCTGTATGTGCGTGGTCAAGCACTTCCATGATCCTGACTGCCGACTGGCCGACTTTCATGGCCATATCAATATGCTCTTGAACATTAAAATTGGAGTTTGTCAGCGTCATATAGAGTGCTTCATGTGTTGTAGCATCAACAAATGAATCGGTGTAGCCGAGCTGGTTGGCATGGGTTCGATAGGCGGCAATTCCTTTCAGCCCAAAAATAATCGTATCCTGGAGGCTGGCAATCGTTTCATCTTTTCCGCAAACACCGATAATATTACAACCCCCGGCTGGAGTTTGCTCACATTGGTAACAAAACATCGTGCTGATCCCTTCTTTCAACTTTTTGTCTGTCTCAGCATACTACCGAAATCACCTGCAATGAGTGATGTAAATCACAAAGAGTTGATCTGTCAAAAATCGTTCATAAATTTGCCAGCCCCTACTTACGTTTCCTTCTGTCTGGGGGAATGCTGACTACTATAACAATCCATTGAAAAGGCCCATCAGCTTACAGTGATCACACCATATTTCGTACACTCACTTTTGCGGTTTTCCTGCATAATATATCAAAAAACAGATTTGAATTCAGACGAGAATAGTGTATGAAAGGAGATAGCAGAATGTCATCCAACCCTCACCGCGATTCAAAAAACAATAAACAGGAAGCTTTCGCTGATATAATGAAATCTATGAATGATTTTTTTCATGAAAAGCCCGTACGAGGATTTTTACAAACAGTAGATCAATTTTTTAATAACCCTTTTCCGCATGGCTCTTTTCCCGTTGAAGTATATGAGACAGATAAGGAGCATGTCATTACTGCCAAGCTCCCTGGCGTTAAAAAAGAGGAAATTCACATTGATATTCTTGGCAACCAAATTACGATCGAGGTAAAAAATAGCGAGGTAATGACTGAGGAAGATGAAAAAAATCACTATTACCGAAAAAAACAAACCTTCCAACGGTCTAGCCGCACGATTACTCTGTCCCATCCAATTAACGAAAAAAAGGTCAAAGCATCCTATGAAAATGGGCTTTTGGAAATTCGCATCCCTAAATTAAAAGGAAAAAGCGTGCAAATTGGCACAAAAGGGTAAGGCTGTCTCCACGATGGGATAGCCTTTTTCGTTGTTCCCCCCTTCTCGTCCATTCTCTAAAAATCCTCCCTAAATAAGCCAAGCATAATAAAAGTATAGACACCACCTATACTTTAAGGGTTCCCCCTATCCCTTTTATCATAGATGAAACCTGACTTACAGCGTTCATCATCTGTCCGGCCGTATTGACCATTTTGTTTATATCGAGGCTGCCGTCCTGGCCCTTGAACGAATTCAGAATCGATTTCATCCCGGAAGACTGCTTCGCCATGAACATATTTTTAGGATAAGGATTTACACCGGGATATGGATTTTGTTGCTGAACGTAATTTGTATTGGCAGTATACATTTCTTCAATTGGATGCAACGGGTTTTGAAAAACCATTTGCGAAAAGCTTGGCTGATGCGGGACGTATGTGGGTCCGCCATTTCCCTGGTAGAAGCTTTGGCTGTATGGCGCTTGATAAGGTGTATAGCCGTTTCCGCTTGCATTCATCGGGGGTATTTGCGGCCCACTGTACTGTAAATACGGATTGATATTCGCTTGCTGAAAATAGGGGTGCTGCATAAATTGTTGCCGGTTCCAGCCTGGATTGACAGGCTTCATCCTTGCCTCGTTTCTCCGCTGTAAGTATAGGTCATGTTTCATGTATCTTCTATTGCCGAACATGTTAGCATCCTCCTTATTTTCTCCTGATAAATGAACTTCTTGGTTGTTATATGATTAATGGAAATTAACATAGACCCGAGCAACGCTTCCCTTATTACACATTATGCAAAAGGCCCACCAAGGTGAATCGAAAGGAAAAGCCTTCCTGTTATGTCTAACTGTGTCGGAAGTTAAAATTTTTTAAAAATAAGGATTTCTTCTTTTTCATGATAGGATATAAAAAAAGCCGAGGGGGATTATTCATGAACATTCAGGAGCTTAAAACGAAATTTTCAAGCATCAGGGATTATCGTACAGAAGATGTAAACGAACTATTGGATTTTGCCAAAAAAGCATATATCCATAATGAAATTTCTATTAATGACTACCGTAATCTTGTTCGTGAATTAGAGGCTTCAGGTGCAGTTGTTGCTGACAGTATTAAAGAACACTCGCTTAATAATTGAGTAATTTCACAATGTAATAAGCTAAACCGAAAAACGAATGAATTTGTTTATTTCAACAGGAGTATACCGTGCGGTAGGAAACGAATAACCTATGTTAATTTTTCAATTGAAGAATGGCTTTATCAAAATCATTCAATTAATGTATAAAAACAACCGTTGCCTCTGAACGGTTGTTTTTTACATATAGAAGTCTGTCATTTCTTCATATCAAGGTGAACCAATATATTTTCCAACACGTATTTAACGGACTGAAATTGGTCGATAAACCTTTTCCGGCTTGTCTGCGGAAAAAAAGCTTGAATTGAAATGATTTCGATATGGTCAGAGGTTGTTTCGATTTGATTACGGTGAAGGTTTTTTGGTGCTGTCTCTATCAGCCATAAAATAGCTTCGTTTTTCCACCTATCATTTAGCTCCTTCACCTTATCAGCAAACGGCTTGACTTCACTGTAAAAATCGGCTTCGATTTTAGAGCTCTTTATTTCTTCGAAACGTACTGACGACTCTTCCACATAAGCAAGGAGCTGCTTCGTAAGCTCGTATAGGGTTTGTGTTTTCATTTGCTGCCTCCATAAATCCATTCTCTCCGAACAGAAAAATTCATAAAAATAAAAAGTAGCATTGACGTTATCAAAGCTACTAATGAATTAAATCTATTTTAGTGTATCTTAAAAGCCCAATTCAAGCTTCAAGCCCTGGTTTTTATCCAACTCTCCATTTTCATTAATAAGCTTCATTTTTATTTCTAACGCGGAGAGCCGGTTTCCGCAGCCTGTCAACCGTGCCGCCTGTTTTTCATTCCAATCATCACGGAGATCTGCCAATGAACTGTGCAATCCTGATTCCAATTCTTCAAGCTGATCATATATTTCCGTTAACATCGTTAACAGCTTTTCTTTTTCCAAGCTTTGTTCATTCATTTTAATGCCTCCTTTGCATTTCTTTCTCCTTTGTAATTCCATACCCGGTCAGCCCTTCCTGCCAGGCTGACAAAACTAGAAGATTTTCGGCAAAGAAAGAAGATTTCTGCATATGTTCCTGCATGTTTTCGACACAGAAATGATAGTGGAAAGCTGCTGTTGCTTTTGTAAATACCATTTTGTAATCAGAAGTGGATGAAGGTGATGGACATGTGGTGAAAGCCATTTTTCCTTCACTTTTGTTCTCTTGCACCAGTCAGGATAGTCGCAGTCAATATGATGATGAATCGGAGGATAGGCCCTTCTCAGACGCGGCCCCGCTTTCCGTTTCCGGTCATTTACAAAATACTGTTCATAGTCTGACCGTGAACCTGTATGCGGAGTCGTTTCGGCAAACTCATAAAAGGCCGGGAATAAGTCATCCCTGAAAAGAATACTGCTGAGCCGCTTCCCAAGATCGATCCGCTTCGATACTGATCTAAACCCATTCACGCTTGCCCCATACAAATGACCCTTTCTATCTGGAAACAAAACAGAACTGAAATGAAACGAATCCTGGAAAGAGAATAAGAGTGAATGAAATACCTTATTTTGATATAACGGACTAAGAAGCACTGGTTGCTGGATGACATTTTGTTCATTAATAATCATCGCGATCAGCAATCTCGTTTGATCCCGTTCCCGCCAAAACATGCACCATTCTTGTTCCATAAAAGCAGAAACACGAAAAAATGCTAAAAGATGAAACATTGGACTGTTTATTTTCGTCGAATAATGGTAGAGGAGCAGTTGGGGAAATGCATCATGAAAAATCAGCCAGTTTGCCCGTTCATAGGCAAGAAAAAGCCGTTTCCTTATTTGCTTTGGAATGATATGCGGAAGCATGGGGCCTTCGAGGTCACACATATTCCAGCCGGCATTCCTGGAAACCATGCTCGCAAGAAATGCCCATTCGATTTCCGGATGGGTCTTAAAATAATGAAAATAAGCATTTGTCCGCGAGATATTATCTTTGTTTTGTAATTTTGTTTCGGTTGAGATCCATTGCCTGAGCAGTGAATGATCCTCTGTGTTTTCATATCGTGCCATAGGCAGCAGACTTTTTTCCATAAAAGTACCCCTTACAGCAAGTGTTAAATTTAGCGTTTAACAGAATGGTGCTTTTTATTCAACCAAAAGCTGTGCAGATTTGGTATGATAGTTGTAGTTTGTGAGGTGGTTACAATGAATTTTCATTATCCTAACGGGCGCCGCTACATTCCTAAACAGTCCAAGGGCTTGCCGACGAAGGCTGACAAACAACTGTCGTACAGCAACCGGGGAATGACGCTCGAGGATGATTTAAATGAAACAAACCTGTTTTATTTAGAACAGAAGCTGGCCGTTATCCATAAAAAACCAACTCCTGTCCAAATTGTCCAGGTCGATTATCCAAAACGGAGTGCTGCCGTAATCAGGGAAGCCTATTTTAAACAAGCTTCGACAACCGATTATAATGGTGTCTATAAAGGGAAATATATTGATTTTGAAGCAAAGGAAACGAGGCATAAAACTTCGTTCCCGTTAAAAAATTTTCACGAACACCAGATTCACCATATGGAAACGGTTCTGCTCCATGGCGGCATATGTTTTATTATCATCCGGTTTTCCGCTACAGAAGAAGTGTATCTTCTGCCAGCCGATCATTTGATTGCTTTTTGGAACCGAATGAACAGCGGAGGGAGAAAATCGATTACAAAGCAAGAGATTGCAGAATGCTCCCATCCCATTAAGCTCGGTTTCCGGCCCAGAATTGACTATATTAAAGTAATAGATTATCTTTATAACCTTACAGGGGAAAAAGGAATACAGCTTCAGTAACACTGTAAATATCGTTCGTTTGCATAGAAAGGAATGACACACATATATGGCAGATCAATATCAATCGCGAGAGGAGCGCCGCAAACAGCTTGCCGCTAAAAAACCAAAAAAGGGCAAGGGAAAGAAAAGTCCGCGCGGGACATTTAAAAAGATCTTTCTCGTTCTTATTGCACTTGGAATTATCGGAATGCTTACCGGTGTTGCCACTTTTGCATTTATGGTAAAAGATACTCCAAAATTGGACGAAGCTCAGCTAAGGGACCCTATTTCTTCAAAGCTTTATGATATAAATGGAAAAGAGTTTGCCGAAGTTGGCTCAGTGAATCGCGATTATGTAGCTTATGAAGATATCCCCGAGCTTGTCGAAAGTGCAATCCTTGCTACCGAGGATGTTCGTTTCTATGACCACAACGGGATTGATGTAATCCGTCTTGGCGGCGCGGTCATTGCCAATATTACGGACGGCTTTGGCTCTGAAGGTGCGAGTACGATTACCCAGCAGGTCGTGAAAAACTCTTTCCTTGAGTTTGATAAAACATTAAGCCGAAAAGCACAGGAAGCATGGCTTGCCTTCCAGCTGGAGCGCAAATATACGAAGCAAGAAATCTTTGAGATGTATGTCAATAAAATTTATATGTCCGAAAAAAGTCACGGTATTTTAACTGCTTCAAAGGTTTATTTTGATAAAGAACTTTCCGAATTACAGCTCCATGAAGCAGCATTGCTTGCCGGCATGCCGCAAAGTCCGGAAAATTATAATCCTTTTAAACATCCGGACAATGCCGAGAAGCGCAGGAACATCGTCCTTTCGTTAATGAATCAGCATGGCTTTATTACTAAGGACGAGATGCAAGCAGCACAGGCGATTCCTGTTGAATCATCGCTTGTAAAGGCAGAAAATCGCGAAACAGGTGAAGATCAGTACGATGCTTTCGTCGATGCCGTAATTGAAGAAGTCCAGGCACAAGGCGATTTTGATATTTTCTCTGACGGGCTCCATATTTATACCACTTTAGACCAGGATGCCCAAACACATGTAGAGCACATGCTAAACTCAAATGAAGTCGTCCAGTTCCCGGACGATGAATTCCAGGCCGGGATTACGCTTTTAGATACGAAGACAGGTGAAGTGCGCGCACTCGGAGGCGGGCGAAACCAGCAAGCGAAGCGCGGTTTTAACTATGCAGTCGATACACAACGGCAGCCGGGATCGACGATCAAGCCGATATTGGATTATGGCCCGGCGATCGAGTATCTACAATGGGGAACATATCATACATTGGATGATAAACCATACACTTATTCCGATCCGAAAAAGACCCCTATCAACAACTGGGACAATAAACATATGGGACCGATGTCGATGCGGGAAGCACTTGCAAAATCACGCAACGTCCCTGCCCTCCAGGCATTACAGGCAGTTGGTTTAAACAAAGCGAAAGATTTCGCTGTCAAGCTCGGAATTCCACTTGAGGAAATCCATGAGTCGTATGCAATTGGCGGACTTGATAAAGGCGTCTCGCCGCTTGAGATGGCCGGAGCATACAGTGCGTTTGGAAATAACGGTTTTTATACAAAACCTCACACAGTGAAAATGATTGAGCTGCGTGATGGTACAAAACTGGATACCGCTCCTGAATCGCAGGTCGTCATGAAGGACTATACAGCTTTTATGATTACCGATATGTTGAAAAGCGTCTTATCAAATGGAACCGGCCAGGCAGCCAACATTCCAAACCTGCATGTTGCAGGCAAAACCGGTACGACGAACTACTCGTCCGACGTGAAGAAGGCAAATGGCATTCCTAATGGCGCTGTTCCTGATGCCTGGTTTGCAGGCTATACGACAAACTATACGGCTGCAGTCTGGACCGGTTATGAGAACCAGAAGAAAAATTATATTAATTCCAAGGACCAAAAAATTGCCCAGCAGCTCTTTAAAAATTTAATGACCCATGTTTCAAAAGGCAAGGAAACTGCAGACTTTACTGTACCGAAAACGGTTGAAAAGGTAGCGATTGAAAAGGGCACCATTCCGGCCAAGCTTGCCAGTGAATTTACTCCTGAGGACCAGGTTATTTATGAATATGCGGTCAAAGGAAATCGGCCAAACCAAGTGTCTGACCGGTATGATCGACTTGACAGCCCGTCCAACGCAAATGCGTCATACGAGCAATCAAGCAACGAGATCGTCCTGTCGTGGGATTATAACGGTAAAGCTGATGGTGTTCAGTTTAAAGTAAACGCCTCAATCAATGGCGGTGCTGCCCAGCAGCTTACCGTTACAGGCGAAAAGTCCATGAGAGTAGCAAATGTTGTGGCCGGTGGAACATACACCTTTACCATTACAGCAATAAAAGGCGAGCAAAGCAGTGAGCCGGCAAGTGTCTCAGTGTCAGTTCCTGCTCCGGTCACTGAAGAAGATGAGTTTGAAGAAGGCGAAGATGAACAAGGCCGCAATCGTGAAGAAGAACATGAAGAAGATGACGATGGAGATCAGTCAGACGAGGGCGAAGGAGATAACCCTGGCAATGGCAACGGCAATGGTAATGGTAACGGTAACCCTGGTGATCCAGGAACACAGCCACCCGGCCAGCCAATTCCAAACCCACCGGGCACTCCTCCAAGTCCATAATTTTGTAATGAAAAAGAGTTCAAGCAATGTACTTGAACTCTTTTTTCATTAAATGAATAAATTTCTTAAAGCATTTCTTTAATTGAAAACCAAACAATTTTTTGAAATCAAGACAATGTTATTCGTTCATACTGGATCCTCTTGGTTTATTAAGACAATTTAATTCGTTTTTGGGCTTAGCACCTTTTACTCAAATCAGTGTTTTTTCCTTAGCGCCACATGTTTCATAAACGCTTTTTCCAGCTCAGTCATAAGCACGGATAATTGAATAAAGGAATGGTACAGCGTCGGCCTATTCATAATAAACTGGAGCCTCTCCCTCATATTTACAGGCTTAATCATCAGTTTTTCGGCATGATCCAGGTTTGACAGGACCACAGGCACGGCGTTTGTCCAAAAAAGGCACTCAACAAACAAGCCAACCCCCTTTTTCATCGGCGTTTCAGTCCTGCGCTGATTCCGGTTTTGGAATAATTGAGCCAGACTGTCCTTCAGACTTTTCCATTCATCGAACAATAAAGGAACATAATTCACCGGATCTTCCCACGGCTTGAGCGCCTCAATATTTGAGTAAAAAGCCCACTCATAATAAAAAAGCGGAAAAATTTGCATTTCCTTGCCGTTTTGTTTTTCCCATATTCCTGCCTCATTTGTCAAAAAGAATGGATGGTTTAATTCTTCAGGAACTCCCCGTTTACTGTCCATTACCAGTTTTCCTCTTCATGCGCTTTTTCCCTTCCCGGCATATGTCGAGAAGCGGGCAAATTTGACATTGGGGATTTTGCGCTTTGCAATGATATCGTCCAAAAAAGATCATCCGATGGTGGGTAACCGACCACTCGTCTTTTGGTACTTTTTTCATTAACGTCTGCTCCACTTCGAGTACTGAATCCTTCCAGCGGCAAAAACCGAGCCGTTTGCTGACTCTTTCGACGTGCGTATCGACTGCTATCGCCGGAACACCGAAAGCAACCGATACAACTACATTTGCCGTTTTCCGCCCAACGCCGGGCAGCTTCGTTAGTTCATCGCGGTCGCGCGGGACAATTCCCCCGTAATCATCAATCAGCATTCTCGACAGTTTTTGGATATTTTTCGCTTTATTCCGGAATAAACCGATCGAACGGATATCGTTCTCGAGCTCTTCCAGTGGCACACGCAAATAATCTTCCGGAGTTTTATATTTCGTAAACAGATTTCTAGTAACTTTATTGACAAGTGCATCTGTACACTGTGCCGACAAGGCAACGGCAATAACCAGTTCAAACGGATTGCTGTGGTTCAGCTCGCAATGAGCATCCGGGAACATTTCCCTCATGTGGTCGAGACAGTATCTAATTTCATTTTTATTTAACATCGTTCCCACCTTATTTTCATGATAGAAAATGGCAAAAACGAGAGAAGCACCTTCTCTCGTTATCCCGCCTATTGTTCAAGCCAATTATAAAAAGGAATCGTTTTTGCGTTTTCAGGGAGATCACCTTGATTTTCCCGCTGGTGATTCTGGTGCTGCCTGAATTTCCGACTATGACTTCTGGCCTGTTCAATAGTTCGGATACCGTTTTTCTTCCATTCGAACAAAATTCGGTCTATGTAACGAAAATTTAGCTTCCCGGAAATGACAGCTTCTCTCAATGCGGCCTTTATGATGATTGGATCATGCAGATCATCGTCCATCCACATTGCCAGTGATTCGCACTCGAACGGCGACAACGGCCGTCCAAACTCTCTTTCGAAACATGTGTACAAGTCCATTTCATCGTTTTGCTGCCGATCTGCTTGCTTACCTTTAGTATCGAGGAGGAATTGATCGACAAGCTTTTCCCATAATGGCTGCAATGAATATTTTTCATGGATAATCCCTTCTGGGGAGTGTGCGTCCATAATACTGAGAAAGCCTTTTTGAATAAGTCTTCGAAGCATGCCAGTACATTCCATAGCTGTTATTGTCATACGTGCGGCAAGCTCAGCCGGAGTAGGAAATTCATTGCCCTTCGTTGAGAAAGAGATAATATGCAATAGGGTTGCAAGCTCTTGTTCATTCATATTCAGCTTCTTATAATGTGTTAATAATACGCCGGGAATCGACACTGATCCTTCTTCCAGCCAGGATAATATATTTGCTTTCATCTGTGGACACCTCCCCTTAAGTATAACATGAACCCGTTTTTCGGGGTAAGAGAACATAGCCACTGCCAATAAATACTTGTCGAAAATTGCGTAAAGAAAAGTCCGCAGGTGCGGACTGTTTGATACTGCCGGATAGATCGGCCAGCCTTAAGGATAGAGGCGGTTGAGCAGGCGTGGAAACGGGATTGTTTCACGAACATGCTCCACTCCGCTGATCCAGGCTACTGTTCGTTCCAATCCAAGGCCAAATCCTGAATGGGGAACAGAGCCGTATTGGCGGAGCTCTAGATACCATTTGTAAGCGTCATTGCTTAATCCATGTTCTTCAAGGCGCTGTTTCAACAGGCCATGATCATGAATACGCTGGGAACCTCCGATAATTTCACCATAGCCCTCTGGAGCAATCATGTCCGCACATAAGACAACCTCTTCCCGATCCTTGGCAGGCTGCATATAAAATGGTTTAATTGCTGTCGGGTAATGAGTAATAAATACAGGCTTATCATATGCTTCTGCAATCGCTGTTTCGTGCGGCGCGCCAAAGTCGTCACCCCATTCGATATCATTAAAGCCTTTTTCATGCAAGAATTTTATGGCATCGTCATATGAGATTCTTGGGAATGGTGCTTTGATTTGTTCGAGTTTGCTTGTATCCCTTCCAAGCGTGTGCAATTCAAGCTTGCAATTTTTCAATACAGCTTGAATGATATGGGAAACATATTCTTCCTGCACCTTAAGATTGTCTTCAAATTCATAAAAGGCCATTTCCGGCTCAATCATCCAAAACTCAATTAAATGCCGTCGTGTTTTTGACTTTTCTGCCCGGAACGTTGGGCCAAAGGAAAAAACCTTGCCAAGTGCCATCGCTGCTGCTTCCATATAAAGCTGTCCGCTTTGTGACAGGTAGGCATCTTCATCAAAGTACTTTGTCGCAAACAGTTCGCTTGTCCCTTCGGGTGCACTGCCTGTCAGGATCGGCGGGTCCACTTTGACAAACCCTTGTTCATTAAAAAACTCGTATGTCGCCCTGATGATTTCGTTGCGAATTTTCATGACCGCGTGCTGGCGCCGCGAGCGAAGCCATAGATGACGGTTATCCATTAAAAACTCGGTGCCGTGCTCTTTAGGGGTGATCGGATAGTCCACCGCTTGCTGGATCACTTCGATGCCGTTTACCAACAATTCGTATCCGAACGGGGAGCGCTCATCTTTTTGGACTACTCCGGTCACGTATAAAGAGGATTCCTGTGTCGCCGATTTGGCAGTTTGAAACACTTCGTCGGGAACCTCACTCTTGACAACGACTCCCTGGATAAATCCTGTTCCATCACGAAGCTGCAAAAAGGCAATTTTACCGCTTGAGCGTTTATTGGCAAGCCATGCGCCAATCTTCACTTCCTGGTCTACATATTTGTATACTTCTGCTATTGTTGTTTTATTCACTGTCATTTCCCTCCAAAAAACCTAACAAAAACGGTTGCCATATATGCTGTTTATTATACCGTTAGCATGAATGACAAGCAATATTACTCCCTCATGCCCGGAAAACTGCGCCATGTGCAAGATTCAAGATCAACTATGGCGGCTATGCAGGCTACCTGCGTTCGTTCATAAAAAAGCTTATTTTAGCTTGCTTTCGACAAAACGGTGAATTCTGTCGATCGCTTCTTCTAAAAGTTCCAGTGATGCGGCATAGGACAGCCGGATATTGTCCGGGGCACCGAAACCGGATCCGGGAATAACCGCAACCATTGCTTCTTCAAGTAACGCTTCCGCAAATTCATCAACATTGTTAAAGCCAGTTAATTCCGCTGCTTTCTTCGCATTTGGAAACAGATAGAAAGCACCTTGTGGTTTTACACATGTAAAGCCGGGAATGTCGACAAGCTTGGCAAATATGATTTTAAGACGTTGTTCAAAAGCCTGCCGCATTTCTTCAACCGGTTGTTGGGATCCGGCATAAGCTGCGATTGCGCCGTATTGAGCGGTTGTGGTTGGGTTTGATGTACTATGGCTCGCCAGGTTGGTCATGGCCTTGATAATTTGCTTATTCCCTGCAGCATAGCCAATTCTCCAGCCTGTCATTGAATGCGACTTCGAAACGCCATTGATGATGATCGTTTGCTCTTTTAGCTGCGGTGATAATTCAGCAACAGAGACATGCTTATACCCTCCGTAGACGAGCTTCTCGTAAATTTCATCGGAGATGATCAAAACGTTGTGTTCCAGGCAAACTTCGCCCAGTTTTCGCAATTCCTCTTCTGTATAAAGAATGCCTGTCGGATTGCTTGGGGAATTGATAATAACCGCTTTTGTACGGTCTGAAAACGAATTCTCCAGCTGCTCAGGAGTGATTTTAAATTGATTGCGCTCTTCGCCTTCCACATAGACGGGAACACCACCGGCCAATTTCACTTGCTCCGGATAGCTTACCCAATACGGAATCGGGATAACAACCTCGTCACCTTCGTCTAAAATTACCTGAAACAGCGTGTACAGTCCATGCTTGGCTCCATTTGTCACAATGATTTCGCTGCTGTCGTAGCTGAGCCCTTGATCGCGTTGTAACTTCGCGGCAATCTCTTTTTTTAGGGCCGGCAATCCTGCAGACGGTGTATATTTCGTATGTCCTTGATTCATTGAGTCAACAGCTGCATCAATAATATTTTGCGGGGTATTGTAGTCCGGTTCACCGGCACCGAGCCCGATCACATTTTTGCCCTGAGCCTTTAATTCCTTTGCTTTTGCGGTAATTGCCAATGTTGATGATGGGGTTAGTGCTTTTACTCTTTTAGCCAGTAACGTTTCCATTCCTCTGCCTCCGTTATCCTATAAATTCTCAATTACGGTGAGCCATTCTTCACCTGTATCAAAATCAAGATAATAATAATTTATTAACCCGCTCTCGGATTGCGAGTATATTTCCCAGGCAGGTTGATTGTCGACCATTCCGAGCCGGACCGACAGAATTTTCTCCGGGTTTTTTTCTTCTCTTACTTTATTGATTGCCTCTTCCCTGGAAATGCCCTCAGCTTCTTTCCGTTCAAGAATTTCGCCTCCCTTTTCAGGGATCCAAACAATCGTTTTTTCATTTTTACTGTTCGTCCCTTTAACGACATAGTAGGTTTCATCGCCATTGAATATGCTGAAATCCTTTATGCTTTGCAAGTCGGTTTTTGCATTTGCTATAGCCGCCGCCTTTTGCTCAGCCGCTTTGACGGGCTTGAGCGCATTTAAATACACATTCGCCGCCAGACCTATTAAAATAACAACAGCAATTGAGATAATGATTATCCATTTTTTCATATCAGATCACTTCTTTATGTACGATATATAGTAAAAACTGCTTTTTCCCGCTCTTCCGGGTCGAGGGCCAGTCCGAACATTAAATTTTCTCGTTTCAGGGTGCGGTTTAAGGCATCGACAATCTTATATAAGTCAGGGCTCTGCTGCACTTTAACGGTCGACAATATTTCGATTTTGCTTTCCATACCGCGTTTTCTCCTCCTTTTCAGGTGATTATTGTTATTTATATGGTTCGGAGCTGGACCGATAATATAATGACACATCGTTTTATGATTAACACTCATTATATCAGGTGTCAACCGTTTAGGATAACATTTTCAAGCAAAATTCTTTCTAGTTCACAGCGGTGATAGGCTGCAAATAATAGCGCTGCTTTTTATCGGGCGGCCAGAATCCTTTAGTTAATTACAGCCAATCATAAATTTGCTCGACAATTTCGTCGATATTGACTTTTTGCAATGGTATCGCTGGAATAGACTGCAAAAATGCTTTTCCATATTTAGTTGAAATAATTCTCCTGTCAAAAACAACGATAAGTCCGCGATCATTCTCTGTCCTGATCAGGCGTCCAACCCCCTGCTTAAAGCGGAGTACAGCCTCTGGCAATGAATAATCATAAAATGGATTCCCGTTCTTCTCTTCAATTATTTCACATTTCGCTTCTGTGACCGGTTCATCCGGCGGAGAGAACGGCAGCCTGACAATCACAAGACATGATAAATCCTCCCCGGGGATATCGATTCCCTCCCAAAAGCTGCTTGTGCCAAAGAGAATCGATTTGTCGAAGCGTTGAAAGCTTCTCGTTAACCTTGTCCGGCTTCCTCCGGAAATTCCCTGCGCAATTAAGGCAAAATCTTCGAGAAAACCGCTTTCCTTCAATAGCTCATATGTTTTCTTTAACATTTCATAAGATGTAAACAGAATGAGCATGCGCCCTTTCGTCGCTTCGGCAATTGAAATAATATGCTCACTAATTGCCGCGGTATAATCATCGATTGATACAGCATTTATTTCCGGTAAATCGTTCGGGACGAACATTTTCACCTTTTCCTTATATTGAAACGGTGAGGAAATCACTTCCTTGCGGCAATTTGTTCCATACAGGCCAAGCTCCTTCATCATATAATCGAAGGATTGCTTTACTGTCAGGGTCGCCGACGTTAGCACAGCACTTTTTTTAACGGAGAAATAATATTCCTGTAAATAATTAGAAATATCAACAGGTTGCCCGTAGACAGCGGTGGCGTTTTGTGCGGCCCGCAAATCGACTTCAATCCATGTGACATATCGGTTCTGCCTATGCAAAAACAGGCTTTTGACATTCTCTCTCACTTCACGGAAATCTCCAAGTAAAGAAGCCAGTTCATCCAAAAAAGCTTTGTCCTCATTTGATAGTTCGTGGTCTGCTTTCAATATAAAATCAAGCCGTTTTTCCAACAGCTTGACCAGATCATGAATTTGAAAAGAAAAACGCTCCGCCATTGCAACGAGTACTTTCCATGTTTTACCTGTTTCCTGTCCGGTTAACCGATATTGGATTCGTTTATAAGCACTCTGGTGATCTTTCAGTTTTTCATTGGCGAACAAACTGATTGTTTTAAAAAACTCATCCATCTCCAGTTGAAGATCGCCGATCAACGCATTAATTTCAAACGTATGCTCCAATTGATCATACCGGTCGATTTCGTTCAGTAATTTCTCAAGTTTAAAAAACAGCTGTTTTTGTTCATACAATCCAAGCTGGCCGAGCAACAGCCTGATCGATAAATAATCGATTGAAAAGCCAAAGTATTTGCCGGCCGCTTTTTCGAAGTGATGGGCCTCATCAAGGATCGCATAATCATAGTCGGGAAGCAGAGAATGATCTGAAGTTAGATCCGAAAGCAGCAAGGAATGGTTGGTAATAACAATATCTGCGACCTGAGCATTTTTCCGGGCGTTCAGGTAAAAATCATAATGCCGCCAAGCTTTATCATGCAGAAACACACTGCTGTCATTTTTAATTTTATGCCAGTAAAGCCTGCCACCGCTTGAGAGGTTTAATTCATCGACATCGCCAGTCTCGGTTTCGAGAAGCCATATCAGGATTTGCATTTTTGTCAATGTTGTATCATAGTTGTCGTCTTCTTCTTTTAAAGATTGTTCGAATTTAGCCAGGCTGATGAAATGGTTTCTGCCCTTTAGTAAAACCGTTTTCACCGGGAAGGGCAGCATTTGGTTCAACAGCGGGATATCTTTTGTTAAAAGCTGCTCCTGCAGCAAGGTTGTATAGGTGCTGACAATAACCGCTTTCGCAGTCTGAATGGAAAAGAACGCAGCAGGAATTAAATAACCCAGCGACTTTCCTACGCCTGTCCCCGCTTCAATCATCGAGTGGTGTCCATCGGCAAATGATTGGTATACGAGATCCATCATTTTAAATTGCCCGGTTCTTTTCTCGTAATTAGGAAAAGCGCCTTTCATCAGATTCTCCTTCTCTTCATCACTATAAGGAAAACGGATTTCGATCAGCCCGGGTCTGTCTTTTGCTTTCTTATCGGGTCGTTTCAAGGCGATTCCCCTATAGATGTCAATGAAATCAGGCAAAATCTCGATTGATTTTTCTTTTTCGCGGATTAGCTCATCCATCAATATATGTATGTCGCTTTTCAAGCCTGGCGCGAGCCTTGATAATTGTTTTAATGTTCTGGTCGGAATCGATTCGAGCCTATTTAAAAGCAGCAAAAGAAGCTCCGCCGTAACATACGCATCACTGTCCGCCTGATGAGGCCGATCATGGCTAAAGAAAAAACGCGAAGATAGCTCTGATAATTTATAGCTGTCCGCGGCAGGAAAAAGGATTCTTGACAATTCCACCGTATCAACGACCGGGCCGTAAAAGCCATGATAGCCCGCCTCGATTAATTCCTCTTGCAGAAAAGATAAATCGAAGTGAACATTATGCGCCACAAAATATGCGTCATCAAGCAAAGACAACACCCTTGGAGCAATTTCTGCAAACAACGGCGCATCCTTTACGATATGATCATCAATGCCTGTCAATTCTTCGATAAAAGGTGGAATTGGCTGCTCCGGATTGATAAAAGAAGAATATTGTTCGACAATTGTATCTCCCTCGATGACAACAGCCGCAAATTGAATGATTTTAGCCCCTTTTTTTGGAGTGTTACCGGTTGTTTCCAGGTCAATGACCACAAATTTATTGCTCATTTCTTACACCTCAAACATTCGTCAATCAAACGGTATCACAAAAGCAAAGAACAGCGCAAGCGCTGATGCAGGGATCCAAATATGGAGACCGTATATTTCGTTCATACAAAAAGCCCCGCATGGCGGGACTTAAAGAAACGTCATTTCCGGTTCAGCATGAAGCAATTCTTTTATTGCATTACCCTCACCCATAATCGCAACTTTTGGCTGATGGGTGTTTACTTTTTCCTCGGAAATTAATGCATATGAAATGATAATGACTGTGTCACCTTCCTGAACGAGGCGGGCCGCTGCACCATTCACACAAATGACCTTTGATCCCCTCTGGCCGGGAATAATATACGTTTCAAAGCGGGCTCCGTTATTGTTGTTGACGATTTGCACTTTTTCATTTGGAAGCATCCCGACCGCATCGATTATATCCTCATCAATCGTAATGCTGCCGACATAGTTCAAATTGGCCTCCGTCACAGTGGCCCGATGGATTTTCCCATTCATCATGGTGCGAAACATGTCTTCTCCTCCTCATGGTCAAGTTACTTTATTTAATAAATCATCTCTTTACTTGCAAAACGAACAAAAAATTAACACAGATTATTCGTTTAATGCTGATTTATTAAGACGATTTAATTCGTTTTTCGGTGTAGCTTAATACATTGTGAAATTACTCTATTGTTAAAATGATATTGTCGATCAACCGGGCTTTCTGGAATCTCACAGCAGCCGCAACAATGATTTTCCCCTTTAACTCTCCGACTTGCTCCAAGTCGGGATAGGTTAGGATTTCGAGGTAATCAATTTGACCGGTCGTGTTCTCCCGTATGACGGTTTCTACAGCCGCCTGAATCTTGGCAGCGCTTTTTTCCCCGGCAGCCGCCATCTGTTCGGCGAGTCTCAGCGCCTTATAGATAAAGGCGGCCTCACTTCTTTCATTTGGAAGCAGGTAGACGTTCCTTGAGCTTTTCGCCAGCCCGTCCGGTTCACGAACCGTTTCACCGGCAACAAGCTCGATCGGAAAATGAAAATCAGCGAGCAGTCCTTCGACCACCGCTACCTGCTGGGCGTCCTTCATCCCAAAATAAACCCTGTCCGGCCTGACAATGTTGAATAATTTGGTTAACACCGTTGCCACACCATCAAAATGGCCTGGCCGCGATTTGCCGCACAGCACCTCTGTACGGGCTGTTGTCTTGACTACAACCGAAGGAGGCCCGGGATACATCTCATCAGCACTTGGTGCAAAAATGTAATCTGTTCCTAATTGTTCGGCGAGCTGATTATCCCTTTCGAAATCGCGGGGATAGGCGTCAAGGTCTTCGTTTGGGCCGAACTGGAGCGGGTTCACAAAAATACTTAAAACGACAAGGTCATTCTCGGCCCTGGCTTTTCTAAGCAAGGAAGCATGTCCGTCATGCAAAAATCCCATTGTTGGCACAAAGCCGATCGACTTGCACTGCGCCTTGTCGGTCAGCATCTGTTTTTGCATATTTGAAATGGCTGTAATGACTTTCATTCTTTTCCTCCATACAGGCTCTTTAGTTCTTCCTCTTTCATCGTAAAGCTGTGCTGTTCTTCAGGAAAAAAGCCTGCTTTGACATCTGACACATATGCTTCGATGCCATCTTCGATCTCTTCATCAACATTGGCATATTTTTTGACAAACTTGGCAACGCGGTCGACACCGTAGCTTAAAAGGTCATGATAAACTAAAACCTGGCCATCACAATGGACACCGGCACCGATTCCGATCGTCGGAATCTCCAGTGCTGCAGAAACTTCTTCACCAAGCTGTTTTGGGACGCATTCAAGAACAAGTGCAAAAGCCCCGGCTTCCTGGCACCGCAAGGCATCCTCGATCAGCTGCCTTGCTGCCGCTGCGTTTTTCCCCTGCACTTTATAACCGCCGAGGACTCCCACCGTCTGCGGAGTAAGACCGAGATGAGCCATAACCGGTATACCCGCAGCAGTAAGTGCAGCTATTTTTTCAATAACATCGCCGGCACCTTCGAGCTTAACCGCATTTGCGCCTGTTTCCTGAACAATTCTCGCGCCATTTATCAGCGTATCTTTAGTGGATAAATGGTAGCTCATAAATGGCAGGTCAACCGTAATAAAGGTGTCGTTCGCTCCTCTTTTTACAGCCTTGGCATGATGGATCATATCATCCATCGTTACCGGTACCGTTGAGTCGTAGCCGAGTACGACCATCCCGAGTGAATCACCGACGAGAATAAGGTCGACTCCGGCCTTCTCTGCGTGTTTTGCAGAAGGAAAATCGTAGGCCGTCAGCATCGCAATTTTCTCGCCTGCCCGTTTCATTTTTAAAAAATCTGTCGTCTGCTTCATCTTCATTCCTCCTTGTTTGGAAAGAGGAGATAAAACACTCTATTTGGAAGCAAAAAAGAATCCTGCTTTACGTCAGAAGGATTCTTTGGGCGCTTTCATAATCGTTTCATCCCTCTGTCCCGGTCCGCTCGTCGGATCTAGGCAGATATAAAATTAAAGTTGCTTGCGGTAAACAGGTGCAGTTCAATATGATACTGCCCAACTCGATTATAGCAAATTTATGCCAATCTGGCGAAAAAAAATATCTATATGTCTTTATTCAGCCAGCTCAATATCCGCTGAATAGATATGATGCACTTTTCCGGCGCTGTCTTCAATCATCAGAACACCTTCATCGGTAATCCCTAAAGCGCGTCCGGAAATATTGCCTGTAAGCGTCCGGGCAGTAATTTCTTTGCCAATGCTGATGGCATAACCTTCCCAGAGCAGCTTAATTGGGTAAAAGCCTTTTTCCAAATAGAGAAGATAGAGTTTTTCCAGCCTGGTCAAAACCATCCTGATCAGAGCAGCTCTAGAAAGCTTGTCTCCTTTTTCAATCGAAAGCGAGGTAGCGATTGTCCGGATATCCTCGGGATAGTCTTGTTCCTGCTGGTTTACATTAATGCCAATCCCGATAATGATCGAGATAATCCGGTCTGCATCAGCTTGCAGCTCGGTTAAAATGCCGGTCACCTTCCTGCCATTTATTAAAATGTCGTTCGGCCACTTAATTTGCGGGGATAAGCCGGTCATTTCTTCAATTGCCTGAACGACAGCAACCGCTGTTAACAGCGTGAGCTGCGGAGCTTTCGAAGGCAGGATGTTCGGGCGCAGAATAACGCTCATCCATATACCCGTGTATTTTGGAGAATACCATTTCCGGTCAAGTCTCCCCCTGCCGGAAAGCTGCTCCTCGGCCAGGATGACAGTTCCTTCTTCAGCCCCGTCAAATGCAAGGCTGTGGGCAATTTTTTGCGTCGATTGTACCGTTTCCTCGTAATGAATATTTTGGCCGGCAAAAGCGGTCTTTAAGCCCAGTCTTACTTCATCCGCTGAAACCTTTTCCGGCGTTTTCATAATGCGGTAGCCTTTTCTTCGGACCGCTTCGAGCTCGAATCCATCTTTTCTGAGCTCCTCAATATGCTTCCACACGGCCGTGCGCGAACAGCCAATCAAGTCAGCTAAAGACTGGCCTGATAAGTATTCCCCGCCGGCATTTGTAAAGGCATCAAGCAGTTGTTTTCTCAGTTCCGACTGCATTTGCCCACCCACTCTCTAAGATTTTCCTGATCGTTATGAAGATCCCCGGCCACGATTGCTGCTTCAATTTTTGTGAATATTTCCTTCACCCATGGGCCGCCTGGTTTCCCTGTCCATTCGATTAAATCATTGCCAGATGCTTTTATGTCAGTCCGGCTTTTAATTGGCAGCCTTTCATATTCCAAACGCAGTTGTGCAAGCCTGGAATCATCTTGCACTCCTTTTAAAGTGAGCCAGATTCTTTCAGCTGAGATGATCACAGCGATCCCGGCTTGATAAGCTGCCAAGCTAGTCCACTCCTGCTCGAGCCGAAACTTGAGAAAGCGATAAATTTTCTCAATTTCCTTGATTTTTTTGACAGGCAGTTTCCACTTTCTCAAAAACGGATCAATCTCCTCTGCTGAAATGTCGCAACAGTACAGAAGCAGGCACCATAGTTCATTTCCAGACAGGCTGCTATAGTCATATTCATTCATTTTCTCAAGCGCTTTTTTGCATCCTGACAGCCCCGGCAGAAATCGATACAGCCCTGAATCAATGATTAGGCTGATTGCCTCCTGGCGATTTAGTCCGGCAATCAGCTTTTCAAATTCTGCTGTCTTTCGTTCGGTGGCAATTTTTTCGAGCAAATGGCCATATATATGCAAAGCTTCTTGTGTTGCCGGTGCCAATGTAAAAGAAAGCTGGCTGACGAATCTGACCGCCCTCATCATCCGCAAGGCATCCTCGGAGAATCTTTCACTGGCGTTCCCGACCGTTTCGATTCTTTTTCGGTTAATTGCCGATCTGCCATCAAATGGATCGATCAATTTTCCGTGCCGATCCATCGCGATTGCGTTCATCGTAAAGTCACGGCGCTGGAGATCTTCTTTTAAAGAACGTATGTAATCGACGTGAGAAGGCCGGCGAAAATCACGATATTCGGCCTCGGCCCGAAAGGTGGTAATCTCATAAGAATCTCCATTGAAGAAAACAAGCACAGTCCCGTGTTCGATCCCAACATCGGCTGTACGAGGAAAGATCGTTTTGATCTCTTCCGGGGTCGCTGATGTGGCAATGTCAACATCCTCAATCGGGCGCCCGAGCAGGAAATCACGGACAGAGCCACCTACAAAATAGGCCTCATACCCTGCATTTTCAATTGTTAAAAGCAGCTGTTTGGCTTTCGCAAATGGTTGTATCATATAGGATCCCCTTCAGTTTAACAGCTCTAAATATAAGTTCTCATATTGCGATACGATCAAATCCGCGCCAAACTGGTGTTTAACTCGCTCAACTGATTTTGCCGAAAAATTTTCATGCAAGCCTGGATTTGTCAAGAGTTCGAGAGCTTTTGCGGTAATTTCCTTGATATTCCCCAATTCGCATACAAACCCCGTTTCCCCATCGCTGATCACTTCCGGGATTCCGCCGATATTTGTACCGATACAGGGAACGCCGCAAGCCATCGCTTCCAATGCTACGAGCCCAAAGCTTTCTTTTTCCGATAATAATAGCATGAGATCACTGATCGAATACAGCTCTTCCAAATTATCCTGCTTCCCTAAGAACAGAACCTTGTCGCGCAGGCCAAGATCGTGAACCATTTGGCAAATCCTGGTTATCTCGGGGCCATCGCCGACAAGAAGGAGTTTAGCCGAAATTTGTTCGGCAATATTCTTAAATGTTTCGACGACATCATGGACCCGCTTGACCGGTCGGAAATTGGAGACATGGATAATCACCTGTTCATCGTCTCTAATACCGTACTCGTGGCGGAGATGGCCTGCATCCATTTTCTTATACACACGGCTGTCGATAAAGTTATAGACTGCCTTGATAGGTTTATCCGGTTGGATCACTTCATCAGTCTGCTCGATTAGGGCATTGGAAACAGCCGTGACCGCATCTGACTTTTCTATCCCAAATTTGATGGCGCCAGCAAGTGACGGATCATAACCAAGAACTGTAATATCGGTTCCGTGCAGGGTGGTGACAATTTTCACCTGCTTATTCGTCATTTGCTTAGCGAGGATTGCACAGACCGCATGCGGAATCGCATAATGCACGTGCAGGATATCAAGATTTTCCCGGTTGACGACTTCGGCCATTTTACTGGCCAATGCGATATCGTATGGCGGGTATTGAAAAACTGAATACTGGCTGACCTCGACTTGATGGTAATAAATGTTGTGGTACATTTTCTTAAGCCTGAAGGGCATGCTCGAAGAAATAAAGTGGATCTCATGCCCTCTTTCTGCAAGGAGCTTGCCGAGTTCGGTCGCCACGACGCCGGAGCCGCCGACTGTCGGGTAGCAGGTGATGCCGATTTTTAAGTTTGTCATTGGAAATCCCCTAATAAATCATGATTGATTAGTAGTGGCCTTCTCACTTTAAATCCCTCTGCGTATTGCACACCAACTTCTTTGCCAAACAACCGGTCGCGCGCTTCAACTGTTTCAATATAGCCGGTTACGAGCGGTGTCTCAACCCCGCCGCGCTGAAGAAAAAATTGGCTTTCATATGCTTTCAGTGCTTGTATTTTTTGTTCCATATAGAGGGATGTATCAACTGTAAAATCGGGTTGATGGAAGCCATTGATCATGTAATAGTAAACTTCGCCCGGTTTATGGGGCGGCAAATCACCCGCTGTTTTATACTTTTTTATCCCTGCCGAAAAAACGGCTTCATCAACTAAACGGGCACAATGCCCGTGGTCGGGGTGGCGGTCTTTAAAATACGGTGCAAAAACAATGCGCGGTTTATGTGCGCGAATCACTTCAACGATCTTCTTTATGTATTCATTCGAAAAAAGGAGTCCCCGGTCAGGGAATGCTAATGTTTCCCTGGTTGACACGCCCAATATACCTGCGGCCATGTTTGCTTCCTGTTTGCGTGTTTCGACTGTTCCATTTGAGGACAGCTCTGCTTCCGTCAGGTCACAAATAGCAATTCTTCTTCCTTCCGCAGCATATTTTGCTATTATTCCACCCATGCCGATTTCAACATCATCGGCATGGGCACCAAATGCCAGTATATCTATATCAAATAATGACAATTCCATTCACCGCGTTTCTTTTACAATCTCACGCCACTGGATGTCGCCGCGTTCCAACCCTTTTATCAGAACCTCAGCTGTTCCCATATTCGTCGCCAGCGGAACCGAGTACACATCGCATAACCGGACTAATGCCGTCACATCCGGTTCGTGGGGCTGGGCTGTCAGCGGGTCGCGGAAAAAGAAGACGATATCCATTTTATTATTCGCAATCATCGCGCCAATCTCCTGGTCGCCGCCGAGAGGCCCCGATTTGCATCTTGTAATTTCAAGGCCTGTTGCTTCGATAATTCGCAGGCCAGTCGTACCGGTTGCAAACAGTTTGTGCTTCGAAAAAATCACTTTATATGCGGTCACAAACCCAACAAGGTCATCTTTTTTCTTATCATGGGCTATTAATGCAATATTCACCTTAACACTCCCCGTCTATTCAATAATGTTTTCAAGGCCGTATACAAACGAGTCAATGTTGACAATTGTATCTACAGCCAGCTTGACACCGGACATAAACGAAGCTCTGTTGTAAGAATCATGCCTGATCGTTAACGTCTGCCCGTCTGCCCCGAACATCACCTGCTGGTGGGCAATTAAGCCTGGCAGGCGGACGGAATGAATATGCATCCCCTCATAGTCGGCGCCTCTGGCTCCGTGGATTGTTTCTTTCTCGTTAGGGTGGCCCTGCTTCTTAGTCTCCCGTACTTCCGCAATCAGTTCGGCTGTTTTTACAGCGGTCCCTGACGGCGCATCAAGCTTCTGATCATGGTGCAGCTCCAAAATTTCAACATCCTTAAAAAATTTCGCTGCCATTTGTGAAAATTTCATCATTAAAATGGCCCCGACAGCGAAATTCGGAGCAATGATGCAGCCTAGCTCCTTTTCTTCACAGATAGCCGCTAATTCTGCGAGGTTTTCCTTTGAAAAACCAGTCGTTCCGACAACCGGGCGGACACCGTGTTGTAAAGCCGTTTTTGTATGGTACATCCCCACTTCAGGTGTCGTAAGATCAATTAATACATCCGTGTTTGCTTCCGAAAGACATTTCTCTATTTCACTATAAACCGGCACCTGATAGCCTTGAAAACCTTCAAGCTCACTCAGCATGATCCCTTCATACTTATGGTCTAACACAGCGGCCAGCGTGTAGCGCTCGGTATTCATTACCATATGTACAGCTTCCCTGCCCATTCTGCCGCGTGGGCCAGCAATAACGATTCTTACTTGCTCCATTGTCAATTCTCCTCATCTGTTTGTTCAAGCCTTGTCCATCGGTCTTTGTCCCTTGTATTGAATTTATTCATCACGGTGTTGTGCGCTGTTTCCAAATCGATATTTAACGAATTGGCAAAACAAATGAGAACAAACAACATATCCCCAAGTTCTTCCTCAATGGTTTGTTCCTTTTCTGTTGCTTTTTTCGGCTTTTCTCCGTAATAGTGGTTAACTTCCCGGGCCAATTCCCCGAGCTCTTCAGTCATTCGTGCCATTAAAGCAAGCGGACTGAAGTAGCCTTCTTTAAACTGGCTTATGTATCCGTCGACTTCACCTTGAATGTCCTGTAACGATTTCTTCGTACTCATCATTCACCCCGATTTGTCCAAAATCTAATTATCGATATGTATCATTGCCTTCATCTTTTCATGTTAGCTAAATCTGCGGTTATTTACAAATATAATTGATTGTTTTTCTGTAGGAGAAGGTAAAGGTGTCGGGCAACGATTGCTCTTATGATAGTACTTATATATAATTAAAAGCGGTATTTATGAAACAGGGGGAATGACGATGTTTTTCGGCCTTAAATTGAAAAATATCTTATTTATTTTGGTTGGTGCAGCTATCTTTGCGTTTGGAATCGTCCATTTTAATATGCAAAATAACCTTTCCGAGGGCGGCTTTACCGGAATTACTTTACTGCTGTTCTTTCTCTTCAATTGGGATCCTTCCTATACAAACTTAATTCTCAACATTCCACTCTTTATAATTGGCTGGAAGCTGCTCGGCCGCAATGTCTTTTTGTATACGGTGATTGGGACAATCGCAGTTTCGGTTTTTTTGTGGATTTTTCAGCGTTATCAAATTGAGATGCCGCTTAATGATGACCTGACGTTAGCCGCTTTGTTTGCCGGTGTTTTTATCGGCGTCGGGCTCGGCATCATTTTCCGCTACGGGGGAACAACCGGCGGCGTCGACATCATTGCCAGACTTGTTCAAAAATATGTGGGCTGGAGCATGGGACGAACAATGTTCATATTTGATGTAGCGGTGATCACGCTCTCGCTCATCTTCTATTTAACGTACCAGGAAGCGATGTATACGCTTGTCGCTGTGTTTGTCGGGGCACGAGTGATTGATTTTATGCAGGAAGGCGCCTATGCAGCCAGAGGGGCAATGATCATCTCCGACTTTAATGAGCAAATTTCCGCGCGGATTATGAAGGAAATGGATCGGGGTGTTACCATTTTACGGGGGCATGGCCCATTTTCGAAAAAAGACAGGGATGTGCTTTATTGTGTGGTCGCCAGAAACGAAATCGTCAGGCTGAAAAGTGTGATTACCTCCGTTGATCCGCATGCATTTGTATCTGTCAGTGTCGTCCACGATGTTCTCGGTGAAGGCTTTACTCTCGACGAAAATAAGAAGCCACTTGAGCGGTAAGTGAGTTTCTTACAAATAACGCTTTATTATCGATTATCCACTTTTGAGAAGTAATGATATGTTTTCATTTTAGCCTCATAAAAAAACCAGCCGTATTTAGGGCTGGTTTTTTATTCGTTTCTTGCCATTCCTGTGTAAATCAGTACCAAGCGGGCAAGTTCCATCACGGCTACAGCAGCGGCGGCAACATACGTTAACGCAGCAGCATTCAGGACTCTCTTTGTCTCACGTTCTTCATCATTGCGGATAATCCCGTGCGAAACTATTTCGTCCATCGCCCTGCTTGAAGCATTGAATTCAACTGGCAGTGTTACGAGCTGGAAAACGACCGCTGCAGCCATAAAAACAATCCCCAAAAGAAGCAAATCAGCTAGCCCGGCAATAATCCCGATCATAACCAGGATCCATGAAAAATTGGAACCAAGGCTTGCTACTGGCACTAATGCATGGCGAAAACGGAGAAAGGCATATTCCTGTGCGTCTTGAATTGCATGTCCAACTTCATGGGCTGCGATCGCAGAAGCAGCAACAGAATGGCCGTGATAGTTGGCCGAAGACAGTCTTACGGTCTTGGAGCGTGGATCGTAGTGGTCACTTAAATAACCCCTTGTTTCCTCAACCCCGACATTATATAATCCGTTCGCATCAAGAATTCTTCTCGCCACTTCGGCTCCTACCATTTGTGAGGAAGAAGGTACTTTAGAGTATTTTTTGTACGTTCCCTTTACCCTGAATTGGGCCCAGAGCGGTATCAAAATAATAATCGCAAAATAGATTAAAAACATATTATACCTCCATTTCAGCTCGTGATGCTTTTATCTTTATTGTATAAATCCCTGAAAGAGGTGTCAATTTTTATGATCTCTTGACCGGTTTCTCTCAGGTTTTTGGCCACCCATATATTTTCTCCAGCCTACGTAAGATAATGTGATAATTATGATGCTTCCTGTAGAAATGATTACCCACCATAACGATGGGTCTGCATCATCCTCAGTCATTTCATCAAAAAGGCTCTCTAAATCCGTTTGCAGGGCATTTAGCTCCTCCTGGCTGGACGTTCCCGACAGCAGTTGAGGCCGGTTGTGGTCAATGTATTGGACGCGGGTATTCAATTTTTGCACCCGTTCCCGGGAAACATCAAGCTTGATACTCGGGTAAATGACCTCATAAAGGGATAAGAAAGAGTTAAGAGTCAGGTGGAACTTCTCGTTATCACCGTTGCCGGCGGCTTCCTTCACATCGTGAAATACCGTCATAATCGGGTCTTCCATCTCTGTCCACAGGGGTTGATGGGTGGATGTGACAGCGTCAACGACAAGACGAAACTTTGTTACCCTGTTTAACCTTTCTTCAGGGTTCAATTGTCCGTTTCCCGCAGCCTCGACCGCTTCATCGTGAGCGACAGTGATAATTCTTAGTTCATCCATCGAGAAAATCCGCTCTGAAGTGGTAAAGGCGAGAAATTCCTCTGAAAAATATTCAAGCAATTTTCCTGCATCATCATATCTCTGCAATTTAATCATCTGCAATGCTTGATCAGATAACAAATCCAGCTTATCTAAAGGCGACGGTTGTTCCGAATATACTGTAGAGATCGGCGCAAGCAATAAAACAGCCAAAAATAATATGACAAATTTTGCTCTCATGGTTGTCCCCCCCTCCAAATTACTATTAAAATGTATGAAGGGATGGACAAGGTTAGACCAGAAACCTGAGGAGCGCCTCTATGTTTTTATTTTCAGTATAAAGCGATCTTTCCTTAAACAAAGAATATACGCTATCGCCAGTGAAAAAATACTGAGCCAAAAAGTAAAATAACCGATTTCCTGTATGTACAAATTTAATGTCTGATAGCGGGGCATCATTAGAAAGACATAATCGATGATTTCATTGTGAAGAACCCAGATCGCCGTAACGACAAAATGCCATAGTTTAATTCGGTAAAAAGGGGCATACAGCAGTCCCTGTACCGCCATGCCAAGGTGCGAAAAAATCAGCATTAGGCTGACCAAATCGATTTGCCCGTTTACAACGTAGACAAGCAAATTCATCACGACTGCCCAGATGCCGTACTTAAATAATGTAACGATCGCGAGCGCTTCAAGCAATCCCCAATTCTTTTTTAACAAAAAAGCGATGAGCACAAATACAAAAAATAAGCTGGCTGTCGGGCTGTCGGGGACAAACGGCAGAAAAATCGGTGGTGTGTCCGCTAATTGCCATTGATACCAGACATACCCGTAAATCGTTCCGGCAATATTTATGATTAGAAGCATCCATAGAAACGCCCGGCTGGCAAGGACAGGATAAATCATTTTCATTATTTTTTCCTCTTTTCAACTAATCTTTCATCATCATTTTGCCAACTATAGTTTATAAGAAAAAACAACTGCAAGGAATCTTTTACTAGAGTCATCGCTGTTCGTTAAAAAAGCTGGCGCAAGGTTTACGCCAGCTTTTCAACATATTATTTACTTTCAAGCTTAGAAATAAACTCAGAAAGCTGCTGCAGCTCTTCGTCTGTTCCTTTAAACATGCCCGCTGGCATATTACCTGTACCATTTTTGGCAATGTCGGCAATTTCTTCAGGGGCTAAGCCTGTATCAATTAAAGGCGGTGCCCCTGCGCCACCGGTAAGTTCAGCGCCGTGGCAATTTATACAGCCTTGCGTTTCATAAACTCCGTAACCCGGGTCTTTAGTATCGATATCAGCTTCCGCGACGATTTCACCCATTTTCGCTCTTGCTTTCCAGTCTGTAGTACTGGCAGACTGCCATGTCAAGAAGATAACAGCTGCCACAGCAAGAAGCATAAAGCCGGTTGCAATCGGGCGTTTTGACGGGCGGCGCTCAGGTCCGCGGTCAATGAATGGCGCAAGCATTAAAGCGCCGAATGCCAGACCTGGAATGATAAATGCACCAATCGCGTTATACGGTCCAGAAGCAAATCGGTATTTCAGCAATTGGTATAAAAACAAGAAATACCAGTCCGGCAGCGGAATATAGGCTGTATCGGTCGGGTCTGCCATTCTCTCAAGCGGAGACTGGTGAGCGGCAGTCAAGCATAAATAGCCAATCAGGAAAACGGCACCGACGAGCCATTCCCTTAATAAAAAGTTAGGCCAAAACGCTTCTGTTTTCCCCGGGTATTCCGAGTAATCTTTCGGAATATTCGGTTTGCGATTGTCAGCAGGAACCCTTGAGTCACCTACGAATTTCATCCCTTTTCCACGATGCATCGAGCAATCCCCCTCCTTTTATTCATAAGTTAATCAATTTAAAAAACAGTTCGTTCGGTTTACAACGGCCCTGAAATACCTTGTTTGCGGATCATCAGGAAGTGGGCACCCATTAAGCCGAGCAATGCACCAGGCAAGAAGAAGACATGGATCGCAAAGAAACGCGTTAATGTTTGCGCACCGACAATTGATGAATCCCCGGAAAGCAGAGCTTTAACGTAAGTTCCGATTAACGGAGTTGATTCAGCAATCTGCAAACCTACCTTTGTCGCAAATAAAGCTTTCATATCCCAAGGCAGCAAGTACCCTGTAAAACCTAAACCGAGCATAACGAAGAAAATTAGAACTCCGACAACCCAGTTCAGTTCGCGCGGTTTTTTATAGGCTCCCTGAAAGAAGACGCGCAGCGTATGTAAAAACATCATGACAATAACCAGACTTGCGCCCCAATGGTGCATCCCGCGGACAATCTGGCCGAATGCCACTTCATTTTGGAGATAGTAAACGGACTTCCAAGCATTTTCAATATCAGGAACATAATACATGGTTAAAAACATACCTGAAAGGATTTGGATCACGGTGATGAAAAACGTCAGACCGCCAAAGCAATACACGAACGCAGAAAAATGGTGTGCCGGGTTGACGTGCTCCGGTACTTCGTGGTCGGCAATATCGCGCCACAACGGCGTAATATCCAAACGCTCATCGACCCAATCATAAATTTTATTAAGCAATTATTACGCCTCCCATGGTTTAATTTGGCCGATATGCAAATAGCCGTCCTTAACCTTGTAATCGTATAGATCAAGCGGTCCGAGCGGCGGAGTACCCGCTACGTTCATTCCATCCTTTGTATACAATCCGTAATGGCATGGACAGAAAAATTTGTTTGGATTCGCTTCATCCGTGTTCCAGTCAACAACACAGCCTAAATGCTTACAGACAGGTGAAAGGGCAACGATCTCTCCCGCTTCATCCAGATAAACCCAGGCAGTATTCGTCACTTCAGACTCATACCAGGCATCTTTCTGTGTGTATTGGAAATCGACGCGAACCGGTTCAGTTGTTAAATCATCTACTTTTTGTTTTGTTGGAATGAAATCTCCGCCTGCACCCGCTTTTAGTACCGGGTCTATTGCAAAGCGTACCATCGGCATTAACATACCTGCCGCCATGAAACCGCCTACACCTGTAAGTGTATAGCTCAGGAATTGACGTCTTGAAACTTGGTGCTTACTCATGCTTTTCCCCCCTCTATGAAAAAGTTAAGTCCAGCGGACATATTTAGACACATTATAAAACTAGGACATAACCATGATATATCAATCTTAAAGTTAGGTCAATATAATACTATTACGAAAAGATGGCAAGTGTGTGACTTATATCGCAGTTAACTATTTTCCCGCCATTTTTGGATGAATAGCTGCAATAGTTGTTTGACCTGGTCCTCAATAATCGTTATTTTATTAGATTCATCCATGTGCTCAAGCGGAAGGGTAGGCAGCCAAATTAACGAACCTTCCATTTCGTTTTCGCGACTTTTCCAGGCACTGTCTGATGTAACATAAATAATATGCGGAAACCCTTTCGCTTTCAGTTCCCGTTCCCATTCTTTTATATTTGCGAGCAAGCGGCTTTCTTCTGAGCTTTTCAAATAAGCGAACCCCGGGAGGAGGATGAGGCGCCCTTTGAACTGCCTTTCAATTTGAACCGCCAGTAATGTAATAAATTCTGTCATCGCTGCTGCCTGCTTCATGTCTTCATCAAATGATACGGGCAGCAACGGCAATACAGCCGTATCTACGTACTCTTTTGCGTTTAAATACATATCAATATCCTGCGGACTCCATTTCAAACTAAACACTCCAATCAGTAGGTTTACTCTTTTATCATACCATCTGGCTTGGACAACCTCCAATGATCTTCAAGTCATTATTGCAAAATAAAAAGCCTGCTGTTAACAGCAAGCCTCTGCTAATGTTATTTTTTGATGGCATTGAGCTTCTCGGCCAATGCCTTAAAGGTCTCTTTATCTCTTCGGTCAAGAGCTTCGTCAATGAGCTTTAACAGCTTTTCCTCCTGGAAACGCTGCAGACTTTCAGAAAGGAAGCGTTCTGCAATCAGCCTGTCTTTTTCGCTGATTTGCAGTTTCTTCGGCATGTAAGGGTTTTCTTCCAGCACTGCCGCATACTGGTGCGCCTGGTTCGAAGCATGAAAATTCAGTTGGATATAAATCTCTTCATCTCTGTTTAAACGGATATCATGAAAAGATTTTTCCGCATCGGTCGTCATAATATTTTCTTTATAAAACCGAAACGGGACTTCATCCACACAGTGGGTTGACATCACCAGTCCGCGCGGGCAAAACTGAGCCTGTTCGACGAAATGGACCCTCTCCATTAACTGATCATGGCTCATTAAGTAATTCAGAATCCAGACACATTCTCTCCGTTTCAACTGATAGTGGTTTAAAAACCAGCGAATGAAGTCCTTCTTCTCGTTGACAGAAACAGGGGCCGTCATTTTGAATCCCTCCTCTGCATTTAAAGCCAATTTTTCAAGATCCCTATTTAGGCAACTCATCAGTGAGCCGTTCGATCATTTGCTGATAGTCTTCGTTGCTTGGATCACCTTTTAGCAGCTTAATAAAAATTTCGGCAGCTTTGGCGTTTTTTCCTTCTTCTATAAGAAAATATCCATAATCATTTAAAAATTCGTGATCATTCTTAAAAAAAGTATATGCATGCTCATATTTGTTTAATGCATGTGAATATTTTTCAAGGTTCTGCAAAGCGAGCGCCTCATCCCAGATTAATTGGGGCTCCTCTTCCTCCTGAATATCCAGTTCCTTGATCAAATCAATGACGTTTTCATAGCGTTCCTGCTTGATAAACAGCTTATTCAAAGTCAGGGCAGCTTCGGTAAAGGCCGGGTCGAGAGCGAGTGCTTCCCTGAACAGCCGTTCTGCCTCATCCTCTTCAGCAAGCTTTAAAGCGATTTTTCCGCCGTAAAAAAATAAATCTTTATTAAACTCATCCTGCCTGATTCCCTCTTTAACGGTTTCAAACGATTGCAACAATTGTTCTTCGCGTTCGTACGCTTTCGCTAAAGGAAGGTATAAAGAATGGTAATCAGGGTCGAGACTTTTGATTTCATTGAACTTTTCAATCGCCGTTCTGTTAAAGCCGGCCTGCAGAGCCGTGAACGCATAGCCAAATAAAGTGTTTATTTCGAGCTTTTCATTCAATGCCTGTTCATAGTGCGGCAACGCCTCTTCAAAAGAGCCGGAAGAACTAAGTATATCGGCGATCCGCTGGTGGATGATGACCCCGGCAATTTCCGTTTCCTGCAAAAGAACGGCCTGATAAGCGCGGATAGCCTCCGTTACTTTGCCTTGCTCTGCATATAATTCTCCCATCGCAAAATCAATGACCACTTCATCAGAAAGCAGCTGTTTTGCGCTCTTTAGCTTTTGCTCGCTAACTTCGTACAATCCATTGATCTGGTATAAATCTGCCAACAGCAATAATGCTTGCGGATAGCTGGAATCAGCCGGGGTGACTTTTTCCAGTGCCAGCATTGCCTGATCTTCATCGCCCAGCTCAATGCATGTTTCAGCCAGGAGGACAAGCAGCTCCCCTTCATCGGGATATGCTTGAAGTAGATTTTCATACAATGCCTTTGCTTCGTCTATAAAACCGAATTGGAAAAGTTCTTCTGCGAGCGAGAATTTTTCCTCGGCACTGCCGCTGTTTAAAATCTTTTTATATTCAATGAGCGCTTCCTGTTGCTGGCCTTTTTCTAAAAGAGCGAGAATTTTTTCGATGATATCCATAAACAAAATCCTTTCCTAAACCGGATATAAATTGCATGCTTACCAGACTGGGCAGCATGATGTAAATGGTCATGGGGCTGCAAAGAATGACGGTGTTTTGATAGTTACATGTTCTCCAAATCCGGGACGAAACAAAACGTCCGCCCCCGCCCGGATCACTGTCCCTCTATGGACAGTCACCGCCAATCTATGATTATGATGATGGTAGAGCGAAGATTCTTCAATATTCTGGATTTCCCTGCTCTTCCAATACAAATTATAGCTTAACTCTCCCCCGGCATTTAAATACGATTTAAGCGGATAAATGCCAATCTTCGCCAGGACATGCTGGCTAATCGGCTCATTAACGCTTATCTCTTCATCAATCGCAGGGATTTTCTCCTCGAGCATGACCTGTTTCCATGTGTCTTTAAGGCGGTTTCTTTTTCGCGGAGCCTCTTCGCTGAAAACAGGGATGAGCGGACTGTTGTAAGGAAACATCGCCTCCCTGATCCAACCCCATGGCAGCAATGATATATCTTTTTCCCTATTGATTTCAACAAAAATGGCTGGAATCCTTTCTTTTTTGCATTTACGGATAAATGTCGGCGTAAGTAATTCCGGCGGAATTTTAACAGCGACAATCATATCAACCGGGCTGCTGAGCAGGCTCGTCCGCAAGTTTTTCAAGCAAGCAGCCAGTTCGTTCTCATATCTGACTGTTGCAGCTGTCATCAGTGCCGTGCAGCCCTTAAGCAAGTAATTGGCAGTAAAATAGTTCTTCATATCCTGAAAAGGCTGTGATAACGGCAGACCGCTGTCATAAATGATGTGTGAGGGTGTCATGATAAACTTGTTGGCATCCATCTTCATAACCGTTAATTTGCGACAGGATTTACTCACTGATACAATCCGATTATTTTTAATCAGCAATGACGCTTTGTCTAAATACTTTTCCTTTAAAATATTGGCATTTTCAATCAAATAGCTCGCCATAAAACCACCTCTTTCAGGTCTTAAGACAAGCTATGTCGAGTTTCTGAAATTATGCTTGAATCGCAAGCGAAACTGAAAAACCTTGCCTGGGCAGCAAGGTTTTCATTCATAACGTTAGCTTATTGCACGTTTACCCGGGCCAAGTCTTCAAAAAACGCCGGGTATGAGACAGCAATCGCTTCGCTTTCAGCCAAATTGACTTCGCCGCTGCAAATGAGTGAGGCAATCGCAAGCATCATGCCGATCCGGTGATCTCCATGGCTATCTACATGTCCGCCATTTAAAGTGGATCCCCCGGCAATAATCATCCCGTCTTCGGTCGCCTCGATTTCAGCACCAAGCTTTGTCAATTCATTGACAACAGTATCAATTCGATTCGTTTCTTTGACTTTTAATTCATGGGCATCCTTTATGACCGTTGTTCCATTTGCCTGTGTGGCCAATAGTGCGATGACAGGAATTTCGTCTATCAGCCTGGGAATCAGATCCCCGCTAATTTCAATGCCTTTTAAGGCGGATGTTTTAATGATAATATCACCGACAGGCTCGGCATTGTCTTCTTTTTTCGGCAGGATCTTGATGTCAGCCCCCATTTGCTCCAGAACATCAAGGATCCCTGTTCTCGTTGGATTTAAGCCGACATTGTGCAGCACTAGCTCACTGTTCGGGGTGATCGCAGCCGCGACCAGGAAAAAAGCGGCGGATGATACATCGCCGGGCACATCAATGTTCACAGCTTTGAGCTGCTGCCCGCCTGTTACTTTAACCGATAAACCATCGATGTCAACGTTCCCGCCAAATTGCTGAAGCATTCGTTCAGTATGATCCCTCGTTTTTGACGGTTCGATGACGCTCGTTTCACCTTCTGCCTGTAATCCGGCAAACAAAATGGAGGATTTCACCTGGGCGCTGGCGACAGGCGACTTGTATTCGATTCCGGTTAAGTGTCCGCCTCTAATCGATAACGGCGTGAACTCGCCCTTATTCCTCCCATCAATCGAAGCTCCCATCGCAGCAAGCGGCCTGGTCACTCTCGTCATCGGACGTTTCGCGATTGAACTGTCTCCTACCAGTGAGGCATGGAACGGCCTGCCTGCCAATATGCCAAGCAAGAGACGGATGGTCGTACCTGAATTGCCGACATCGAGAACTTCTGACGGTTCCCGTAATCCATCGATCCCTTTTCCGATAATTTGCAAGCGGTCTCCTTCCTGCTCGATCGTGACCCCCAGCTTGCGAAAGCAGCTGATCGTGCTTAAGCAATCCTCACCGGCCAGGAAATGCTGAACGGTTGTTGTGCCATGCGCAATTGCACCGAACATTACGCTTCGGTGTGAAATAGACTTATCTCCGGGAACCGCAATTGAGCCCCGTAACCCTTTACTTTTTGGATGCATCTGCAAAATATTCACTGGAAATGCGCTCCCTTCAATACTTAAGAACCTGTAAAAGTCTCATACTGTGTTTGATGGCGGATACAGACTTCGGCCCTCTGTCTGTCCTCGTCTGTTTGAAAGCTAATCACAAGCACACCATAAATCTCTTCTCTTGTTTCTAGAATTCTTATATTTGTGATACTGATCTTTTCTTCTGCCAAATAGCCGGTAATCTCGGAAATGATCCCGGGATAGTCCGGTACATCAACGTATAAATCATAGAAAGCCGGAATCGCACCCTTTTCTTTTTGCGGCAGTTCATCGCGAAATTCTTTCGCCTTTAAAAAGAATTGATAGATCGCTTCACTATCATTTGCTTTCAGCATTTGTGCAACTTTGTCCATCTCGACTTTCCACTCGATCAGAAGTTCAAGCAGCACATCTTTATTATGAAGCAGGATATCCCGCCACATATGGGGACTGCTTGAGGCAATCCGGGTAATATCACGAAAGCCCCCGGCGGCGAGCCTCGGAACAAGGTTTTCCTCATCTCTCGTCCTGTCTGCCTGATGGACGAGAGATGCAGCAATAATATGGGGGAAGTGGCTGATGACCCCGGTCAAATAGTCATGCTGCGCCGGGTCTATGATCAAAAACTTTGCCCGCGTCCCTGCCAGCCAGCTTTTAAGCTTTTCAACATCCTGCACTGGCGTTTCCTTGTCAGGAGTCAATAAATAAAAAGCATTTTCAAACAGGAGGCTTCTTGCCGCTGCCACCCCGCTTTTATGCGACCCAGCCATCGGATGGCCTCCGATAAATGTAACTCCATTCTCCTTTAAACGGGCTGCTTTTTTCATTATTTCAGCCTTTGTGCTACCAGCATCGGAAATAATGACATCTTTATTCAAGTTGATTTGTGACAGGGAATCGATGATGCGCTCTGCTTCTGTAACCGGGGTTGCAATCAGGATAAGGTCCGCCCCGGCCGCACCCTCTTCTACCGTTTCTGCCGCCTCGTCGATAACACCGAGCATCTTGGCAAGCTTGCTTTGTTCCGGATGAATGTCGAAGCCGATAACCGCAGCTTCACGATGCTTGTCTTTTATACAAAGCGCGAGTGAGCCTCCGATTAAGCCCAGCCCAATGATAAAAACGCGGCCTTTCAAACAATCACGTCCTACTTGAAAATTTTATGACAGTGCTGCTTTGGCAGCCAAAAACTCGGAAATGGCTCCGAGCAATTTTTCGTTTTGTTCCCGGGATCCAACCGTAACTCTTATCGAGGTTGGAAAGCCAAGCGCCGGTCCTGAACGAACGATGAAGCCCTTTTCCAGCAAAAACTGAAACACTTCATTTCCGTCTACTTGAAAATCGATTAAAATAAAGTTCCCCTGAGAAGGATAGTAGTCAAGATTATTTATGTCACAGTAACGATAAAACTGGTCAAGACCTTGTCTGTTTTTCTGCCGGCATTCGTTTACATATGCCTGGTCGCCAAGTGCAGCCTCTGCGGCGAGCAGTGCAAAGCGGTTAACGTTAAATGGTTCGCGCGCCGGCTCTATCGCGCGAATAATCGCCTGTGAAGCAATCCCGTATCCAATGCGAAGGCTTGCAAGTCCGTAAATTTTCGAGAAGGTTCTGAGCACAATCAGATTTTCATAACGCGTTAACAGTTCGACAGAATCATAGTAATCGTCTGCCACTACGTATTCAAAATAAGCCTCATCCAGCACGACAAGAACATCTTTCGGCACTCGATCCAGGAAAGCAATTAATTGGTCCTCGGGAATATACGTGCCGGTCGGATTGTTCGGGCTGCAAAGCCAGACTGCATTTGTCTGCCCGTCAATCGCAGCAAGCATTTCATCCAGGTCATGATTGCCATTTTTAAGCGGAATCTCACGAACCTCCGCACCTTCAATAATGGCGTTATGTTTATATTGCGGAAAGGTTGGTGCTGCCATCACCGTGTTTGCTCCGGGATGGAGCAAAGACCGTGAAATAATTTGGATGATTTCATCTGATCCATTTCCGAAGATAATTTGATTAGGAAAAACGTCCAGGTGGGTGGCCAATGTTTCACGCAAGTTGGTGGCATAACCGTCCGGATAAAGTGCAAAGAAACCAGTGCTCTGCTCCAAAGTACCCAGAACACGCTCCGAACAGCCGTACGGATTTTCATTGGAAGCAAGCTTGACAATTTCTTTTAAGCGATACTGCTTCTTCACTTCATCAATCGACTTTCCAGGCTGGTATGGATTCAGTGTGAGCAGTTGCTGTTTCCATCTCATCTCAATCACCTCATTTAAATTTTTTATCGCGATGAGTTATTCAATTTGTTGCATGGACATATTCTAAAGCTTGCCTGCATTTAAATCGGGGCGCAAGCGAACCGCCTCTTCAAGGTAAATATGGCTGATTTCATCCTGTCGGCTTGAGGAATTCACATGCAGCATAACGCGGATGCATTTTTCAAGCGACCCCGGAACCGGGATTTCCCGCATGCACATTACCGGGACATACTCCCAGCCTGCAAACAAGCGGAGCGCTTTTGCCGGGAATGCCGCTGTTATATCCTCTGTCACCGAAATAAACACAGAGGCGACCCCGTCAGGCTCTATCCGATTTTCATCAATCATTATTTTCAGCAGTCTTTCTGTAGCTGCGACAATTTCTGTTTCACTGTTTTCATTAACGGTTATGGCACCCCTAACTCCCCTAATCACTATGCAGTCCTCCCCGTTGCCAGAAAGTTTTTTAAATAATCCAGTAAAACGCTGTCCGGTATCTCTGTTAATACAGGGGTCCCGACCTCTTTTAACAGGACGAAACGAACTTTTTGCCCTACTGATTTTTTATCCTGTTTCATTCTTTCGATCATCTTTTCTGCTGATAAACCTGCGGGAATCGCCGTTTCGTAGCCAAGCTGTCCAAGCCACGCGGTGAACTCCGTAAGCTTAAACTCCAATGAGTGGAGGTGCTTGCTTAATTGAAGAGCAAAAACAGTCCCAATCATAACAGCTTCGCCATGGGTTATGCTTCCATACCCATATTCCGCTTCAATGGCATGCCCGAGCGTGTGCCCAAAATTTAAATAAGCTCGGACTCCGGTTTCTTTTTCATCTTCAGCTACAATTTCGCCTTTAATTTTAATTCCGTTTGTTAGTGCGTACTCCAGCTCACCACGTGCAATCGACTCGAGAGAATGAATATGGTTTCTGAGCCAGCTGTAAAATGCCTTGTCACTGATGAGCGCCTCCTTGACCACTTCCGCAAAGCCTGAACGCTTCTCTGCTATTGGCAGTGATGATAGATAGTCAAGATCATAAAAAACAGCCTCTGGCTGGTAAAAGGCCCCGATCATATTTTTCCCGATCGGATGGTTGATCGCAACTTTTCCTCCTACCGCACTGTCATGCGCAAGAATCGTCGTTGGCACTTGAATAAACGGAATCCCGCGCATAAATGTAGCCGCAGCAAACCCGGCCAGATCCCCAACCGCTCCACCACCCAGGGCGATCACAAGCGAATGGCGGTCGAGTTTTTGTTCCAGCGCATAGGTTAAGACTTGATAGTAAACTTCAAATGTTTTCGCTTTTTCTCCTGCCGGAACAGGATAGGCATGGATAGGAAAAGCAGAAAGCCGTGTCTTAAGATCGTCCAAATAAAGAGCGCCTACAGTTTCATCCGTAATCACTAGCAGCGACGTTAAATGGGGGAAGTGTTCTTTTAGAAAGCCGGCTAACTGGCCGCTGACCCCCGCACCAATAAATACAGGGTATTCCTTTGTATCTGTTTTCACATTTAATGTCGCCATTAAAATTCCCTCGCAAACTTCCTCTGCCTGTCAACATCTTCCTTCAAGGTTTCGAATCTGTCTGCATAGAACTGGTCGACAATCGCTGCCGCCAGCTCCCAGGCCACAACATTTTCTGCAACAATGGCCGCTGCAGGTACTGCACAGCTGTCAGAGCGTTCAATGCTTGCAGCAAAAGGCTCTTTCGTGTCGATATCGACACTTTTCAGAGGTTTATATAAGGTAGGAATTGGCTTCATCACGCCGCGGACAATGATTGGCATTCCTGTTGTCATTCCGCCCTCCAGTCCGCCCAGACGATTCGTTTTTCGATAATAACCCTGCTCTATATCCCAGGCAATTTCATCATGTACCTCGCTGCCTGGTTTACGTGCTGCCTCAAAGCCGATTCCAAATTCAACACCTTTAAATGCATTAATACTGACAACCGCAGCAGCTAATTTTGCATCGAGCTTCCGGTCGAAGTGCACATAGCTTCCGACTCCTGCCGGCATCCCTTCTGCAATAACTTCGACCACTCCGCCAATTGAGTCTCCATTATTTTTGGCTGTATCAATCGCTTTCATCATTTTTTCAGCGGCTTCATCATCCACACAGCGGACTGGAGATTGTTCAGTCCGTTCTATTAATTCTTGTATCGATTGAAAGCGGCGTTTTTCTGCTTTCACCCCGCCAATTTCGATGACGTGGGAAGCTATTTCAATGCCAAGAAGCGACAATAATTTTTTAGCCGCAGCACCAGCCGCCACCCTTACCGTTGTTTCACGGGCAGAGGAACGTTCAAGAACGTTGCGCATATCGCGATGCCCGTACTTCAGAGCGCCATTTAAATCAGCATGGCCGGGACGAGGCCGGGTAATTTTTCGTTTTACTTCTTCATCATCGTCGGCGACCGGCTCCTGGCCCATTATTTTCGTCCAATGCTTCCAGTCGTTATTTTCAACGACAAGGGCCACTGGTGATCCGAGCGTAAGTCCTTGCCTGATGCCACCGGCAATTTGCACTGTATCCTTCTCGATTTGCATTCTGCGGCCTCTGCCATAGCCTTTTTGCCTTCTTGCCAGCTCGATGTTAATATCCTCAGCCAACAGTGGCATTCCAGCCGGCAGGCCTTCAATAATCGCCGTCAATTGCGGCCCATGTGATTCTCCTGCGGTTAAATATCTCATAACTCTTTCTCCCTTCAACTCGTTAAAGGATTATGTATCAATATATCATATGACTGTGGATAAGAATAGTCAAAGATTCAAAATAATCTTTTTATCCTCTTTAACATGAATGAAGCTATTTTAACATTTAACAGACATGTATCAAAAGTGAGGTGAAGCGCGGCTGCAGTTTTTCACAGAAAAAAACCAGGCTGTATCCGCCCGGCTGCTATTACTGTTTCCTGTAAAAAAATGTATCTTCTGTATCGAAACCATACGCCGCTGGGTTGAAAATTTGTTCTGTGCTGCCGACGAAGAAGATTCCGCCAGGTCTTAGAGCGGCACTGAACTTTTTATACAGTTCATCCTTTGCTTCTTCGGTAAAATAAATCAGGACGTTCCGGCAGACGATTAAATCATATGGACCGCCGAAAGGCTCGGCAAGTAAATTGTGCTGCTTATAAACAATCGTCTTCTTGATTTTATCGTCTACTTTATAAAAGCTGCCTTCCTGGGTAAAATACTTCTTTCTAATCTCAGCTGGAACCTCGTTTAACGACCTTTCCGGGTAAACTCCTGCCTTGGCCCGATTAATCACATTGGTGTCAAGATCGGTAGCCTGGATTTGCAGCTCTGAAAGAGGCATAAATTTCGACATAACCATCGCAATCGTGTATGGTTCCTCCCCCGTTGAACACGCAGCGCTCCAAATTTTCGGCCGCTTGTTTTCGGCAAGAATTTTCGGCAAAATCTTTTGTTCGAGTACTTCCCATCGTTTCGAATTACGGTAAAATTCGGAGACATTAATCGTCATTCTATCAAGAAACTCATCTAAAAGCTGATGTTCTTTTGATAATGCTTCATAAAAAACCTCGAAGGAAGCGAAACCTTTCTTTTCATAAAGAGATGTTAATCTGCGTTTCATCTGTGCTTCTTTATAAAGGGACAGATCTATTCCGGTCTTTCTTTTGATTTTACTGATAAAGTCTTGATAATCGTTTTGTGCCATTTCTGCTTCTCCTCTGACAAAATCCGCTAATATTTTCTAATAACATTCTTAAGTATAGCGGAAAACCGAGAATCATGAGAGCTTTTTTTCAGAGAAGAGCTCTGTTTTTATTAAATCAGCAGAGAAAAGGGATACAAAAAAGAGCGCCTAAATTTCAAGCGCCCTGTGACACGTTCTATTTTAATAAATCCATTCTTTGACAAGCTTATTATATTCAGCCACTTCATCATTGTTAAAAAATAGACCGATTTCCCGCTTGGCACTTTCCGGTGAATCCGAACCGTGAATGACATTCTTGCCAACAGTCACACCAAAATCGCCACGCAGTGTTCCAGGAGCTGCATCTTTAGGATTCGTAGCGCCCATCATTTGTCGTGCGGCAGCAATTACGTTCTCTCCCTGCCAAACCATTGCAAACACAGGCCCGGAAGTAATAAAATCGACGAGTTCGCCGAAGAAAGGACGCTCTTTATGTTCTCCGTAATGCTGTTCGGCAAGCTCTTTCGAAATAATCATCAGCTTGGCACCCGCCAATTGATAACCTTTTTTCTCAAAACGTGCGACAACTTCACCGATTAAATTGCGTTGGACGCCGTCAGGTTTTACCATTAAAAATGTTTTTTCCATGAACTCCACTCCTACAACATTATGTATAGTGGATTACCCTTGGAGGACAATCCACGAAAATAGTAACATTCTTTTGACTATTTAGCAACTTTACTCAAAATTTGCGCTTTCCGATGTATCTGGCAATTTCTTTAAGTGTCTTATTCGCCCGATTGTCCGGGAGTTCATCAAGAAGTGAAATAGCTTTATCCAAATATCGATCACTTATTTGAACCGAGCGTTCAATGGCACTGCTGTTTTTGATCAGGGAGATGATTTCATCGATCTCGCTGCGCGGCATATCTTCATGAACACGAACGATCTTTGTCCGAATGTTCGCATCCTCCATCGCAAAAAATACCGGCAGAGTTAAATTCCCCTGGAGCAGGTCGCCACCCGCTGGCTTGCCAAGCTCCTTTTCCGTGCCTGTAAAATCGAGAATATCATCGGTTATTTGAAAGGACATGCCGACATAATAGCCAAACTGGAACAGTTTTCGATGAATTCTTTCTTCAACGCCGGCTGAAATGGCACCAAGCTGCAGACTGACTGCAATTAGCAGGGCTGTCTTTCTTTTTATTCTGCGGAAATAATCCTTTATATTTTGATCAAACCTGTATTTATCTTTGATTTGCTCAATTTCCCCAATACAAACTTCGACAATTGTATTGGAAAGAATCTGGTGGGCAAGAGGATTTTCAATATTCGTGATCAATTCAAGAGAGCGGGCAAAAATATAATCACCCGTGTACATCGCAATCCGATTGTCCCATTTTGCTTTAATGGTTGGCCGCCCGCGCCGCAGCTCGGCATCATCGATGACATCATCATGAACGAGACTGGCTGTATGGATCAATTCAAGAGCCATTGCTATGTTTTTAGTCACATTAATATCATAATTTCCGAACTTACCAGCAAGTAATACAAAAACTGGGCGAATCCGTTTTCCCCCGGCCTGCAATAAATGCAAAGATGCCTGCCGAAGCAGCGGCGAATCTGCATGTATTGTTTCTTCCAGCTCTTTTTCTATTATGCTTAAATCCGAATTCAAAAATGAATACATCATTTTTAATTTCATCTGTTCCCACCCAGCTTCAACTTCCTGTCACAATGGATCCCTTCGCTGCAGGTTTTCATTTGACATCAGTATTTTTTATGGCCCATATGAACCGCGGCAACTCCTCCGCTATACGGTTTATATTTTACCTCTTCAAACCCGGCTTTTTTAAACATCCGGGCCAACTCTTTCATGCCCGGAAACTCTCTGGCAGATTCCTGCAGCCATGAATATTCAGCATAGCTTTTCGCAAACACTTTGCCGAAAATTGGCATAATAAATTTAAAATAAAAATAATAGAGCTGTTTAAAACCAATCATTGTCGGTTGTGAGGTTTCGAGGCATACTGCAACGCCGCCCGGTTTTAGAACCCGATTCATTTCTTTCAAAACTTGCATATAATCCGGGACGTTTCTTAAACCAAAACCAATCGTTACAAAATCAAAAGAATCGGCAGGAAACGGCAGATCCATTGCATTTCCATGTATAAGTGAAACGTGGTCAAGCCCCAGTTCTTTAACCTTCTCTTCGCCAACCTTCAGCATATTTTGACTAAAATCGAGTCCGACCACTTCTCCGTCGGATCCTGTCGCTTTAGCCAGCGCAATTGTCCAATCACCGGTGCCGCAGCATACATCGAGAGCTTTTGCCCCTTTTTGCACATTCATCTGTCTCATTGTATCCTGGCGCCATCTTTTATGCTGTTGAAAGCTTATCACTGAATTCATCTTATCGTAATTTTGGGAAATCTTCTCGAAAACATTGTGAACGCGTTCTTCTTTTGATTGTTGCATGTATCTTACCCTTCTTCCACATAAGTTTTCGCCGTCGGCTGATGCTCGTTGAAGAAGAATAAAATCCTTTCTTCAAGAAGTTCATTTATTTTTGGGAGCTTCTTTAAGCCATTTTCAATCAATTTCCTGGCATATTCAATGTAACGATCGCACACCAATAATAAATATTTCTGTTGTTCGCTTGATAGTTCATGATTCGCACAATCATGTTTAGGGAAAGTCAATTTTTTTAATATCTCAAAAACAATCGAGGGACTGGCCTGTAAAAACTGCTTTCTTTCTGCCATTAACCTCTTTACAAGCAAAAGATTGGACGCCACTTCATTCCAGGCTCCGGCATGAAAGTATTCAGAAATCTTCTCAAATAAAGATGATTCAATTTTCCTAATGCTGTTCATCAATTTATCAACACCGTCGGTATCCCGTTGATAGACGGTGATTTTATGTTCGTTTATATTCTTAATTCCTTCGGCAAGAGTACGAATCATTGATATATTATCAATTTCAGCGAGAAATTTATAATAGAGCCCGCTGTAATAGTCGCCTGCTAGAACAGTCAACTGCCGTCTTTGCATGTTCTGGCTGCTATCTTTTAAGGCTTTACTGTTCGTCACATGCTCATGGGTATCGAGGGCAATTTGAATAAGCGTTATCGTTAGTGCATAACGATCTATTTCAGCTTTTGACAGATCAAGCTGATTTAACAGGGAAAGAAGCAATATTAGCTTGTCTTCATCAATGTCCGGAGCCTCAACGTGCTTAAGCAAGTATGGATGGGATGCTTTTGCTTTGATATGCTCCTTTATTTCAGCTAGTTTCTCTCGAAGATCTTGCAAATTAATCACCCTTGTTCCCCAAAATATATGTATATGTATTTTTGCATCGATGGTAGTGTTAGTAAGAAAATCCATGCATTGAAAGGCAGTGACAATTATATCACAAAATATCAATTGTTTGTCGGGGTTAAGGAAATAAAAAACTTTCCCAAATCTCCCATTTTCCCGATTACTTTTTCGGATCACTTTCTACCTGCCCATACGAAGTTATGATCGAAGCTTTACCGCGAATTTTTATCGCAGAGGTATGCTCGGTAAACTGTGCAATCATCACTTCACCTTTATCCAGTTTCTCGGAATGGTGAAATCTTGTATCGGTCCCTCTCGTTAATCCGATGACATTCACTCCATCATCCATCGCTTTGATTACGACATAGTCACCATTTGCCGGGTTGCGTTTTTCCAATTCTTTCACCTCCAGCTTTAAAAATTCTCCAGTTAAGATGCGAGCTGGCTAATTATTAATTAAATTTGCCAGCATGCTTTATTAAAGCAATTAAAAAGGCTAAAAGTAATCTCCCAGCCTTTTATCCTGCTCTATTGTTTATTTATTAGTGCAAGCACTTCAGCCCTGGCTCTTGGGTCTTCCTGCAATACGCCTCTCACAGCCGATGTAATTGTTTTTGACCCGGGTTTTTTAACTCCCCGCATCGTCATGCACATATGCTCTGCTTCAACAACCACCATCACACCATGAGGCTCAAGCTTTTCCATAATAGCATCGGCTACCGTTGCAGTGATTCGTTCTTGAAGCTGGGGCCTGCGCACCACATCCTCCAATGCTCTTGCTAATTTACTTAATCCTGTCACTCTCCCGTTTTTCGGTATGTAAGCTATATGTGCCTGCCCAAAGAATGGCACTAAATGGTGTTCACACATCGAATAAAAAGGAATATCTTTAACGAGCACAAGCTCTTCATGGTCTTCCCCAAAAATCGTTTCAAAATGCTCTTTTGGATCCTTGTTTAAACCGGCAAAAACTTCTTCATACATTTTAGCAACACGCTTCGGTGTATCGACAAGCCCTTCACGATCCGGGTCTTCTCCGATTGCCTGCAAAATTAGACGAACCGCTTCCTCTATCTGCGTACGATTTACGTTAGACATACAACTTCCTCCTAATAAAGCACTATCCCACTAGTTTAAAGTATAACATTTACATATTAGCATAATCATTTTCATTCAAGCAAAACAGAAGTTTAATTAAGCAGCCATTTACACCTTATGTTTGTTGACTCGATAAAAAAACCAAAATTTCGCAACAAAAGAAAAAGGCCGTGTTTTCACACGACCTTTTCCCCAAGCATTGGCTTTAAGCACTTATGTAATTATTTTACTGCATCTTTAAGCGCTTTACCTGGTTTGAAAGCAGGGACTTTGCTTGCAGAAATTTCGATTTCTTCGCCAGTTTGTGGGTTGCGGCCTTTACGGGCTGCACGCTCACGTACTTCAAAGTTTCCGAAACCAATTAATTGTACTTTATCACCATTTTTTAAAGCATCTAGGATTGCGTCAAAAACAGCGTCAACCGCTTTAGTAGCGTCTTTTTTAGAAAGTTCACTAGCTTCTGCAACTGCGTTAATTAGTTCTGTCTTGTTCATGCTTGTCACCTCCTCCCAAAAATTGAAATAAAATTCAGTAACAATAGGCGTCTTACCTACATTCTTAAACATAATTACTGAATTCTATACGTTGTGAAAGATTTTTTCAGCACAGCCCTTATATTAAATGATTAAGAGGAAGATTTCAATCTATTTTATTGAAAAAATCCTTTATCCATAAGGTTTTGAGCCTCACAACTTCAATTCTGTTAAAAGATTATCATAATAGATTCATTATATCAAGAAAATTCATCAAAATAATGGTAATGTTTTCTTATTTGAAATATTCTTGTAATATAAAATTCGTCATTTTTCGCAGTTGAAACGCCCTTCCAACCTAGATCCCGCTTGAGAAATCAGCAAATTAGCAAATCTAAATTAGTGATGGGAGAAAAAATTTTAAAAAAGAAAAAGACCCCTTATCGGAGTCGAATATTAGAGAATGATCGCAATTAATCCACCGGAACCTTCGTTAATAATCCGTTCTAACGTTTCTTTTAATTTATAACGTGCATTTTCAGGCATTAACGAAAGTTTTGCCTGGATGCCCTCCCTGACGATTGAGCTTAGACTGCGGCCAAAAATATCAGAATTCCAGATCGAGAGCGGATCATCCTCAAAATCCTGCATCAAATAGCGGACCAGCTCTTCACTTTGTTTCTCCGTGCCAATGATCGGCGAAAACTCAGATTCCACATCGACTTTGATCATATGAATCGAAGGTGCCACTGCCCGTAACCTTACGCCAAACCGCGCACCCTGTCTGATAATTTCTGGTTCATCGAGGCTCATATCTGTCAATGTCGGGGCTGCGATACCATAACCAGTCTGCTTCACCATTTTAAGAGCATCGGCAATATGGTCATATTCTGCCTTCGCATGTGCGAAATCCTGCATAAGCTCAAGCAAATGGTCCTTCCCGCGAATTTCGACACCGACAATCTCTTTTAAAATATCATCGTATAAATCATCCGGTGCATAGAGGTCAATTTCCGCAACCCCCTGACCCATCTCTATCCCAGCCAGGCTGGCCCGGTCAATAAATTCAAAATCACTAAATTGATGGACGACCCTGTCTACATCACGGAGCCTCTTAATATCTTTTACCGTCTCTTTTACTGCATCCTGGTAGCTTCCGCGCAGCCAGTGGCTTTCTCTTAACACCATAACCCAGCTTGGCAGGTTAACGTTTACTTCTAAAACAGGAAATTCGTATAACGCCTCTCTGAGAACATTTAGTACATCTGTTTCACGCATACTTTCGACACTCATTGGGATAACCGGTATATCGTACTTTTCAACAAGCTGGCCCCTAAGGGTATCTGTGTTCGGATGGTGAGGCTGGGCGCTGTTAATCACAATAATAAACGGCTTGCCTACCTCTTTCAGTTCTTCAATAACACGTTCTTCTGCCTCAAGGTAGTTTGATCTCGGAATCTCCCCGATTGTTCCGTCCGTTGTGATCACAACACCAATCGTTGAATGTTCTTGAATCACCTTTCTTGTACCAATTTCAGCCGCTTCATGAAACGGAATTGGCTCTTCATACCACGGAGTATTTATCATGCGCGGGCCATTTTCATCTTCATATCCCTTCGCTCCCGGCACGGTATAACCTACACAATCTACCAGTCTAATATTCACTTCCAGCCCTTCATCAACATGGATATTTGCCGCTGTGTTCGGAACAAATTTCGGTTCAGTCGTCATAATCGTTTTTCCAGCTGCACTTTGAGGCAGTTCATCCTGTGTCCGGGCCCGGTCTGCTTCATTGCTTATATTTGGTAAAACAACCAGCTCCATAAACTTCTTAATAAATGTTGATTTGCCAGTTCGTACTGCTCCTACTACTCCTAAATAAATATCACCGCCAGTCCTTTCGGCAATATCTTTAAAAATATCGACCTTTTCCAAGTGATCTCCCCTCCCGAATCTTACAGTTAGTGGGATAAATAATATCCTTTTCTTCGGTAATTTTGGACAGTATATGTTTATGATGTTGTCCTATGAAGTTATGACAGATTTTTATTTTTTTACCTCCTGTCCCGATTCTATTCCGTATACCAGCCAGTTATTTTAAGAAGCATCGTATGATGTGATGAAAAGATTTTTAAAGAATAAAAGAAAAAACCCTTCTCCTACAATATATTTTGCAGAAGAAGGGTTATGACTATTTCACCAAAAAGATTGGTTCATCTGATTCCGGTTCAATTGTATACGGGTGGGAATAGGCAGGGACAAAATAAGAGTCCTCGACGAGTATATTGCGGATATCTTCACCAGGTTCGTAATTACTTTCTTTCGCTTTCAGAGCCTGATATAAATCGCTCCGGTAGTCTACCAGAACCACACCTTCGCCTGTCACTATAAACGGAAGGTTTTGCTGCGTATAGGGGCTGATCACTACAGGGTCCTCCTTATAGCCAAGCTTTTTGAAGTCGAGCGTAAAAATACCATCTGCAATTTGCTCTTTGTAAGGTGGATATCCATTTGAATAGATCCGCATTTTAATATCCCTGATTGTCTCGGCTATTCGTAAATCAAACAGCTTTACCTTTGGGTCTGTTTCAACATCTACAAGCACATATTGAAAAACCCCGCCGTTTTCAAAAGAATTTCCCGGCAGTTCAGCCATATAGGTTGGAACAATTCTTGCAAAATCGATCGGATATTTCTCGTAAATCGGTGTCTCTGCCTCTTTTGTCTTAATCGGGAGCAGTCCTCCTGATGCTTCCCGAAACTGATCAACGGCAGACTGGACAGCATCTGCCTGGTCTTTATATGGAATTTGGTTTTCAGCCAGTCGTTCGTTAGGATACATGCAGCCTGTCAACATAGCGGTGATGATTGCCACAAGAAAAACAATCAATGCTTTTTTCATCCGAATCAATCCTTTATATGTAGTGATTATTCACTTGTTGGCCCGCTTAAAACAACGAGAAGAATAATAATTCCGGACACAATCATTAATAGATAAGCTACTACGGCCGTAAAAATCCGAAAAAATCCTTTTAGCTTATAGCGGCTCAAATAGATTGAAATAATTGAAATAAACATAAACGCCATTGCGGCAAGAGAAACCCACATTTTCATTAAAGCGGGAGACATATGAACCACTCCTTTTTCCGAAAAGTATTATATCACAGGACCATTAAACAGAAAAGTACAGGCACAAAGTTCAACTTCAGCCAGTCTCTAGCAATCTGGCCAAGCGACAACGAAAAAATGGCTAAAGTAAAGATGGGGCAATATCTTTACTTTAGCCAAATCGACTAAATCACCCATGCACCCTGTTCAGATTACCAGTTTGCTTCGTTGCATTGTATGCATGGGAGACAGGAAGCGCATCCTCTAATGCCTATATTTCGCAGATTAATATTATTCGCATCTCGTTCTTTCACCGAGTATATCAACGAGATCTTCCATTTCGTGTGTCTTGCCCCGGGCCATTAACGCATCAACTGCATCTTTTGGGTTTATATTGTTAAACAGAATATCGTAAAGAGCCTGTGAAATCGGCATTTTAACCTGGTATTTTTCAGCAAGCTGATAGGCAGCCTTTGTTGTCCGTACTCCTTCGACAACCATTCCCATATTTTCGAGAACCTCCTCAAGATTCTTTCCTTTGCCGAGGAGGTTCCCGGCCCGCCAGTTACGGGAATGAACACTTGTACACGTTACAACCAGATCGCCGATTCCGGTTAAGCCCGAAAAAGTCAACGGGTTGGCCCCCATTTTCGTGCCGAGTCTGGCGATCTCAGCGAGCCCGCGCGTAATTAAAGCCGCTTTCGCATTGTCCCCGTAGCCAAGTCCATCTGACAGTCCCGCAGCTAACGCAATAATGTTTTTAAGCGCTCCACCAATTTCGACCCCAATAAGATCAGGATTCGTATAGACACGAAAATTTTGATTGATAAACAGGTCCTGCACCCGCTCGGCAGCACTCATGTTTTTAGCAGAAACGGTGACGGTAGTCGGGTGACGGAGACTGACTTCTTCTGCATGGCTTGGCCCGGATAAAACAACAACGTCTTTCAATAGCTCCTCGGGCATTTCTTCTTCAATCATTTCGGAAATGCGCAGCAGCGTATCCGGTTCAATTCCTTTGCTGACATGGACAATCGTCAGCGGCTCAAGTTTTATCTCCCTCATCCGGCCAAGAACTTCCCGGATCGCCTTCGTAGGGACAGCGAGGATGATCGTATTGATATGATCCACCGCCTCTGCCATGGAATGATACCCTTCAATTGATTCAGGCAATAAAATATCGGGGAGATACTTTGAATTCATATGTTTTTCGTTAATTTCATCAATTTGGGACTGATTATGCCCCCACAATCGTACCCGATGACCATTATCTGCCAAAACCATTGAAAGCGCCGTTCCCCAGCTTCCTGCACCGATAACAGCAACTTTTTCCTTTGGACGGTTCAATGTCACTCACAACCTTTTTTGTAGTTGAGTAAATTCCATAAAGCATGTCTTCAATTGAAAAACGAACAATTATTTAGAATTAACACAGTATTATTCGTTTCTTACTAAGGCTCCCTGGTTTATTAAGACAATTCAATTCGTTTTTCGGTTAGCTTAATGCATTGTGAAATTTACTCGGTTAAAAAAATCTTTTCCCTGTTACAGAACCGCAAACCTAAAAAAACTAACCTCCCGGGCTCGTTCCTCCCGATCTACTTGCGCTCTCTTGCAAATATTTTGATCGGTGTTCCTTCGAAACCGAACGCATCCCTTATCCGGTTTTCCAAAAATCGTTCATATGAAAAATGAAGCAATTCCGGGTCATTCACGAACACAACAAATGTCGGCGGCTTAACAGAAACCTGGGTTGTATAGTAAATTTTTAATCTTCGTCCTTTATCGGTTGGAGTAGGATTCATCGCCACAGCATCCATAATGATGTCATTCAGAACGCTCGTATCCACTCGCAAGGAATGGTTTTCACTGGCCATATTAATCATCGGAATTAATGTATGGATCCGTTTTTTCGTTTTCGCAGATAAAAAAACAATCGGTGCATAATCGAGAAACAAAAAGTGGTCGCGAATTTTTTGTTCAAATACCTTCATTGTTTTTTCATCTTTTTCAACGACATCCCATTTATTCACAACGATTACAACAGCACGTCCCGCCTCATGTGCATAGCCGGCAATGTGTTTGTCCTGTTCGATAATTCCCTCTTCCCCGTCAATCACAACGAGAACGACATCTGAACGTTCAATTGCTCTTAATGCACGAAGGACACTGTATTTTTCTGTTGTTTCATATACTTTTCCTTTTTTGCGCATTCCAGCTGTATCGATAATGACATACTTTTCTCCATTATACGTGTATGTCGAATCAATTGCATCCCTTGTCGTACCTGCAATATCGCTGACGATTACTCTGTCCTCACCAAGGATCGCATTGACGAGTGATGACTTGCCAACATTCGGACGCCCGATCAAGGAGAATTTAATCACATCATCATCATATTCCTGGTAATCGGTCTTTGGAAAATGCTTGGCAACGTCATCAAGTAGATCTCCTAAACCAAGACCATGTGTACCTGAAATCGGGAATGGCTCGCCAAAACCAAGCGAATAAAAATCATAAATCTGGGCGCGCATTTCCGGATTGTCGACTTTATTTACAGCGAGAACAACCGGTTTTTTTGATTTATACAGTATTTTCGCGACTTCTTCGTCCGCTGCTGTTACCCCTTCTCTGCCGTTCGTTAAAAAAATGATGACATCGGCTTCATCAATTGCAATTTCAGCCTGCTGGCGAATCTGCTCCAAAAATGGTTCCTCGCCGATATCTATGCCACCTGTATCAATAATACTAAAATCATGAGTAAGCCATTCTCCCGAGCTGTAAATCCTGTCTCGGGTTACTCCGGGAATATCCTCCACAATTGAAATTCTTTCACCGGCGATTCGGTTAAAGATCGTAGATTTTCCGACATTTGGCCTCCCGACGATCGCTACGACTGGTTTCGCCATCAATTCCACCCTTTCTTATCCGTGCATTCTAATATTAGTTATAATTAAGAACCGTGCACTCGCTAAAAATCAAGAAAATCCTTAAATTTGATAAATAGTAAAAGAACCCTTCTTGACAAGAGAAGGGTCTAGCTTCACTATTTTATCAAAGTGATTACAACCTAGCAAATAAAAGTTGGAAGAACAATCAATGTCTGACGATCACATAAAGTTCATCCGTAAGTCTGTGGGCAATTCCGTCGAGAATTGCCTCAAGGTTCTCTGCTATGACTGTCAACTCTTCGCCAGAATCACAATGAAAAACCGCTAGTCCGCTTGGAACCTTCTTTGGATTGGTCGTAATCACAGCCATAATCATTTTTTCATGCGTCATTAGCTGTTTCGTCCTTCCTTTTATTCCTTTCTTTCCGAAGGCATTCTGATCGCATTTTCCAGAGTCGGAACCTCACCGATGATCCGGATCGCTTTTTCAATATTCTTTTCCTGAGGTAAAACAAACACACCAACTCTACCATCATCCAGATCCCTTTTTGCAAGCGGGACAAGCGCAGGAGTTCCTGAATCGCGATAAACGCCAAGTGCGGTCGATACGTCATGAAGGACGGCCTGGCGCTGGCCCAAATTTGCAATCGTAGACCTTGCATTAAAGTTTTTCGGCTTCAGAATAAATCCCATCCCATACCGTAAAATCTCTTTCTGTCGCTCAGGAAGCCCGATATTCATGATGTAAATATTATCAATATATAAGCCGGCACCTTCAAACCTCAGCTGAGTATAGTTGATGTCAACAATATCCTTGAGCTTGCCGCCGGCCATCAATTTTCGGCAGATGATCAGGCCAACTGCAGCGGTCAGCAGTGCCGCCCAAATATTAAAAACGATATACGCAAAGGTACTGATTAGTGAGGTAAAAATAACAAGATAGTTTCTGCTTTCAAATGCAACAGCAATTCCTTCAATATACGTTTTACCCCGGGGCACCAATTCATAACCGTCAAGCTCAGATAACGTATTTCTTTCCATATTGCGGACTTCACGGAACTGCGAAGCTGCGAGAGTTAAAAAAGTAACGGCCGTAAACTCTTCCTCCATAATGGAAGGAATGGCAACGGCTCCCAACCCGGCAGCTATAAAGCCAAGTGCAATATGAATAATCTTTCCGTGAAGATAGGTTGGATATTGCCGATAATCTGTTCTCAGCATGTAAATACGGCTTAAAGTTCCGGCGGCAACCCCAAATATAATCGGTAGTGTGTATTCGTTCATGAGGTTTTTTGTTTCTCCCTTTCAAACTGACTTACTGTCTTTTCTAATAAGAGGATCGCATATTTTAATCCGTTCCAGCCCAAAAGCACACCTGCTGCCAGGGCGACAAGATCTAAAAATTCCAGTGCGCCGATTTTGTAATTGATAGCCAGCTTTTTTATAATTAACGCGAATACGACCTCGCCATGAAAAGCTCCTGAAAGTAAGATACAGATTCTCATCTTTATATCCTCGTAAAGCACAACAATTAAATAAACGATGATAAAGCCAAGCATGAGCTTGCGGTCGAATAGAACCCAGACTGGATCAAATAATTCAAACAGCAAAAAACTGACATACGCCAGCGTTACAATCAATGCGCAGATGATATAATAGGCCAACTGTCCTTTTTTCAATTTGGCTATCTCCCAATAAACAAAAAGGAGCAAAACCACAGGTGCCCAGTAAAAACTAAATCCGAACAGGCTAAACTGTGCAGTCGAAAGCATGATTGCAATTAGCATTGCTAATGATATTCTGAACCGATATCGATTTTCTTTTTTCAGAAAAAAGGTTGCCAAAATCCAGATAAGCCAGGAAATCCAATAAAATATTATTCCTTCCATCCCTTTACCCCCCTATCGTTTCCAGTATGGGTAAAGAATATGTGATTTAATCTTTCAGCACTTAATTTTCTGGTGTGAATCATACGTGTGTGATATAGGGGGAAGAAAAATGCGGAGGGAAGGAGCAGGTCAAGACCTGAAGCGGGCTGGTTGGATTTTCAATAGAAAAAAGCTTCGGCATAAACCAAAGCTTTCTTTACATAAGCGTTCTCTGGCTGTATTTTTTTGTGTCTATGCCGCGTTCATTCAGCCAGTGGAAAGTGTTTCCCGATATAATCAGCGGTGCTTTCTGCAATGCGTTAATATTTATTGCACCTAATGCAGTCATCATCAACGTCAGCTCATGATGGATGATTGCGATCTCATCGATCAGTGCTTCAAGCCCGTTTTCGAACAGAATTTTTAATAGAAACCCGGCCATTCCAACAGCATCGGCACCTAGAGCAATTGCTTTTGCAACATCCAAGCTGTTCTGGATTCCTCCCGAACCAATGATCGGAACAGATGCGGCTGCGTGTTTGGCTTCGACAATCGATACAGCGGTCGGTACTCCCCAACTGTTAAAAAAGCTTAACAGCCTTTCCCTGCGCTCATTTTCGATTTTTGCAAAATTAGTACCGCCAAATCCGCCCACGTCCACTGCGGCTACCCCGATAGAAGCAAGCTGTGCAACGGCCTCCCCGCTCATGCCAAAACCGACTTCTTTCACGATGACCGGAACTTGCAGTTGCTGAATGATTTTTTCGATTCGCCGCAAAGCACCGCGGAAGTCGCGATCTCCCTCGGGCATTGTCAGCTCCTGAATAACATTTAAGTGAATTTGCAGCGCATTAGCGGCAACCATCTCCACAGCAGCCTGGGCCTGCTCGACAGTTGCCTCACTGCCAATGTTGCCGAAAACGATTCCGTCCGGATTTTCCTTCCTAATGATCTCATATGTCTTACGCTCAGTCTGATCCTTCAACGCAGACATTTGCGAACCCATGGAAATTGCAATCCCGGACCTTTTGGCTGCAATTGCCAACTTCCGGTTAATTTCTAATGTCTTCTCACCACCGCCGCCAGTCATGGCATTGATAAAAATTGGCGAACTTAAAGAAAGTTCGCCAATTTGCGTGTTTAAACCGATATTATTAACAGATGCACTCGGCAAGTTTTGATGGACGAATTGAATATCATCAAAACCGTTGCTGCGTTCCTGCCCCGTTTTCAGGGCAAATTGAACATGGTCCCATTTTCGTTTTGATCTCGACAAAGATTATCACCATTAATTTTTCAAATTCTTTAATTTATCGCCAATCATTTCACCAAGCTGAAAGCCTTTGGATTCCTCCGGAAGCTCATAGTCCCCGGCATCATAAGAATCCCTTTCCTGAAGGTCTTTAATGCTCAAAGATAAGCGCTGTTCCTGCTCATTGACATCGAGGACCTTGACCTGGACGCGCTCGCCTTCCTTTAATACTTCATGAGGCGTTCCAATATGCTTGTGGGCAATTTGCGATATATGAACAAGTCCTTCCACGCCCGGAAAAACCTCGACAAATGCGCCGTAAGAGACAAGACGCCTGACAGTCCCCTCAAGCGTACTTCCTTTAGGGGCTTTTTCAGCAATATCCGCCCACGGCCCAGGCAAAGTCTCTTTAATCGATAACGAAATTCGGTCATTATCACGATCGATACTAAGTACCTTTACCTTTACCCGCTGTCCTTCTTCGACAACATCGGATGGTTTTTCAACATGTTCATGTGACAGCTGGGAAATATGGACAAGGCCGTCAATTCCCCCGATATCAACAAAAGCTCCAAAATCGGTTATGCGCTGGACCGTACCATCCAAAACCTGGCCGGGTTGAAGAGACTCGAGCAGCTCTTCTTTTTGTTTTCCTTTTTCTGCTTCAACTACTGCGCGATGGGAAAGAATCAATCTATTCTTGTCGCGATCGAGCTCAACAATTTTAAATGTAAGCTGCTTGCCCTTATAATCGGAAAAGTCTTCTACAAAATGTGCTTCAACAAGCGAAGCCGGTACAAAACCCCGGACACCGAGGTCGACAACAAGTCCGCCCTTAACAACATCCTTTACTTCGGCTTCAAATATTTCGCCGCTTTCGAATCGCTTCACAAGGTTTTCCCATGCCTGCCCGGCATCGATCTTTCGTTTCGACAGGATCAAGGCCTCTTCCTCGACCTTTAATACTTCAAGTTCGAGTTCGTCTCCTTCAGCAACTACATCTGAAGCTTTTTCAACATGCAGACTTGATAATTCGCTGATCGGGATAATTCCATCAAGCTTGCTGTTTTCAACATGAACAAGCACCTGCTTTTCCTCAACCTTTGTTACTTGAGCTTTTACCTTATCGCCAACTTCAAAGTTTGTAACCTCAACATTATTCATATCTTCTGTCATATGTACTCCTCCTTAATCCAATGACTGCTCAAAAATTTATTCGAAATGCAGCAGTGCCGCATTTAATACCGAGCTTTCAAAAATGACTAAAGAATTAGAAAAGCGGAAGACCTTGCGGAAAAAGTCAAAAGCCGCTTTTTCCTATCGCTTAACCGCGACAGCGCTCCCCGACTTAAAGCGCTACGTCCTGTGGCGTCGTCGGCAATGGTACATCCTGTACGTCGGAGCCTGGAAATTGAGACGCCCAACCAATTTAAAAAGTTTATAGATTTTTATAAACTTTTTAAAAAACTCTTTTACCTAACTTCTTACAAATGAGTACTTTTGTCAAGTGTGAACCTCTATTTATGCTCTTCAATTAGTTTATGAATCGCCGCCATGATCAATTCGGTTGCTTCGTCTGCGGTAGCCTTGTTTCTTCTTATTTCTGTAAAATCGACCGGTCTGCCGTATACAACCTTCAGTCGTTTGAAAGGTTTATAAGGGCCGATAATCGCACATGGGACAATCGCTGACTCGGAACGAAGCGCAAAAAAACCGGCTCCGGCCAAACCTTTTCCCAATTCCCCTGTTTTGCTTCTTGTTCCCTCTGGAAACAATCCTAAAACATGGCCATCGTTTAAGATTGCCAGGCCTTTACGCAACGCTTCCCTGTCGCTCATTCCCCTTTTTACCGGAAAGGCGTTTACACGGGGAAGGATCTTTCCCAGTAACGGAACGGAAAAAACCTCGGCTTTCGCCATAAAATGCACCGGGCGGGGTGCATTAATGCCAACTACAGGAGGATCGAGATTGTCGATATGATTTGCACAAAGCAACACCCCTCCTTCTTTCGGAAAATGTTCCCTTCCAATTACTTCAAAACGATAAACAGGCTTCAGCAGAACGTAAATAAGCGATTTTGCAAAGCTATATAGATTCATGGTCATCCAATCCTTTCCCTGGCCAGTACCATGATTTTCTCGACAACCTCTTCAATTGAGAGCGACGTTGTATCAATTTCCACAGCGTCCTCCGCTTTTTTTAACGGAGCCACTTCCCGTTCGGAATCAAGCTTATCTCTTGCCGCGATTTCCTCTTTTAATTTTTCTAAATCGGAGCGAAATCCCTTTTCGAGATTTTCCTGGTGACGCCGCTCGGCTCTTTCTTGTACGCTTGCAAGCAGAAATACCTTAACCTCAGCATCGGGGATGACATGGGTGCCAATATCCCGGCCATCCATGACAACACTGCCACCAACTGCAAACTTCTGCTGACGTTTGACCATTTCTTCCCGGACCGCACGGTGCTTCGCGACAATTGACACTGAATTCGTGACAACGTCTTTCCTGATTTCTGTTGTGACATCCTTGCCATCCAAAAAGACCAGCTGTCCGCCCGCTTCCGGAACCAGTTCGATTTCCGTATTGTGAAGAATGTCCACTAAAGCATTCTCATTATGTAAATCGATGTCATTGATTATCGCCTTATATGTAAGGGACCGATACATCGCACCAGTATCTATATAAAGGTATGCGAGCCTTTCCGCAACGATTTTTGCAACCGTACTTTTTCCTGCCGCTGCAGGTCCATCAATAGCAATTCGAATCTGTTTGTTCATGTTTCCTCCTAAAAAGCGTTCCATTCAAAAATGATAGTGACGGCCGGGATCTCCACTATCCACAAAGAATAGAGCTGTGTCCGGACGTATAAAAATATTAATCGGTTCTATTTTACCATAAGATGAACAATCGCTCCTCTTAAATCGTCATCCAATGAATTTTTTAAATTTTGTAGAGTAGAAAACAGGAATTAGATATTGTCTTCTTGTCCTCGGGTTTCAGGGTGTTC
>NZ_PGVC01000043.1:0-8095 GCF_002860225.1 Bacillus sp. V33-4 | reverse complement strand
CTTGACACTTACTCGGGTTGGACTTTCACCAACTAGCAATTAACGGCTTGCTGGGCACGCATATACAAAAAAGCAGGGCAGTCCCTGCTTTTTACTCTCCATTAAAAGTTTCAATCAACTTCGTAAAGTTACTTTCACTGACCCCTTCATATTCGGCAAGCTGCTTTATTTCAGGAAGTATATTAAAGCTGTGGATAAAAATTTGTGTTCCGATCAGAAAAAAGAATTGGACAATGATAATTTTGATCAAAATTCTTTCAAATGTTTTCATTCTATCTAGCCCCTAAAATGATGTTCTATTCTTCTAGTATCGGAGCCTTCGATTTAAATTATTCTATAAGGGCAAACCTTTTTTCTTCAAGGCAAGCTGTCTTTCAAAACTAAACCTTAGCAGCATCTGCCTTTCCTGGCCGGATATATCGATAAATTGCAGCGAAATTCTGTTTCTGTTAGGGCCGGTTGCTGCTATTCTGACGATCTTGCTTTTCAGATTAAGATAATGGTATTCGCCGCTTTGCATCGGTAAAACGAACCAAGTATTGATATGCTGTCCCTCGTGCAAGCTGACACCTGTTCCGGAAAGTATTGCCGCGCCGCCGGCACTTATGTCATCTGAAATCGTCGTAAATGGCGGAAATTCTCCGTTTAAAGGATGCACCGCCACATCTGCCAGAGTTTCAATGCGGACATATTGTCGCCGCTGGATTTTTACAAGATGCTCTTTTCCGGGATAGCGCAATTTCAGCATCGGAATCTTTTGCTTCACCCTTCCTTTCACTTCGCAGTCAAATAAATAAACAGTGCCCTCTTCCGCCACAAAACTTGCCTTTAGCTGTGTCCCATCAAGCAGGAATACTGTTTTCCCTGTATTCATATTGATTGGGTAATCTATGTATAAGTCCTCACCTGATCGATCGACAAGCTTACACTTGTACTTTTCTGAATCACCCGAGTAACTGGGCTCAAGAATAATTACATCACCAATCTTTAGCATATTGTCTACACTTCCCTTATAAGGAGAATGAAAAGATAATCTTTCCATTTTTATTATAAAGAATGAATTTCATAAAGCAATTCTTTAATTGAAAAACGGACAGTTATTTAAAATTAACATAGTATTATTCGTTTCCTATGGCATACTCTTCCTCGTTCGTTTTTTCTTTTTAACATATTACATTGTGAAACGAACTCATAATAAGAAGCTCGCAGCTTTTAAGAAAAACTTTTCAAAGAGAAAAAGGAAAGCCTTTTCAGACTTTCCTTTCAAACGACATCCTCATAGGTTGCTTCCGCATTATGAAGCTTCTCCACTTCCTCTTCGTCTCCGCTTTCAGCATTAATATAAACTCGGTACGTATCATTACCAAGAGTTCCCAAGAACTCGTAGCAAAGGACTTCCTGATTAAGGTCATTCATTATAACAGCAAGGCGATTCTCCATAATCTCTACATTTGGATTAATTTTTGCCCTTGCTTCCTCTTCAGTCAGGACAGGAGCGGCCATTTCCCTCGTTTGATGTGATCGTAAATAATCCTCGGCAGAAAGACCGATTATTTGTCCGTTATCCATAGCGACTTGGACCCTGATACTGTCCGGGTATACTCTGACACCATCCTGGCTTGTAACAAAAGTTAACACACCAACGTTATCATATTGGGAGCTTTCAAACAGGTCGAGATTCTGAAAGCCATTGTCTTGTAAATACCTGGCTGCGTTGTTGCTAGCTTCGTTCAAGCTGATTTTCTGGTTCTTAACATCACGTTTAACCATAAACCAGATTGGATGGCCGCCTTTTTTTGTTACGTCCATGGTTGCTTCAAGATTGCTCCGTCTATCCTCCATGGAAACACTGTAAAAGCCGAATTCCGAGCCGTCTCCATTTTCCGTTACCTTGGCCTTAACATCCTTGCCCATTCCTGTGTATTGTCTGGCGATTTGGACAGCCTTCTTCTCATTGATCTTCGGACCTTCCAAACGATTAAAGTTTCTGTCATCTTCCTGCATATTGACAAAGGCAGGTCCGAAATCTGTTTCCGAATATCCTTCAACCGTTTTCTCCACTGTCTTGAACCCATCAATAATCGTATTGTCATCAGGCTCGTCTCCTGAGGCAAGCGCCATGTCGACATCCATCCAGCGCAAATTGTTTGCAAGAACCATATGTTGGACCTTTCTGAGTTCCTTCTGAATATCCGCCGATTGACCGTAAAGATTGTTCAGCGCTGCATATTCTTTATCGGAGAGCGGTTCTTTTTCCAGGTCCCTAACCGCTGTCTGATAACTGAAGTCTCCGATTTGCGAAAGAAATTCTTCGGTTTTATTAAATGGCAGGATTGTCAACGGAAGCTCCCCGACATTGGTGTGTGCTTCAGATGTAATTCTCCAGACATCTGCAAGAGCCGGAGACAATGAATTTCGGGAATTCATCGCTAATGTTGTACCAATCTTATCGTGCAATAAATCGATCTGATAGGTTAAATCATGGAAGGCGCGCTGATAGTTATTTTCCGAGTTAACCAGGATAGCGTTTTTTTCCCGATGCTCCTGGTACCCCCAGAATGCTGTCCCTGCTACTGCCACGGCGAGCACACCAATCAGTATATTTCTAATCATATTCTTTTCACCCCTATCGACAGAAAATATGTTTTCCGATTTGTTTTATTTGCGGCCTTGTCCATATCCATCCCGATGTTGCCGTATCAGGATTAAAGTAATAAATGGCATTTTCGCTTGGATCCCAGCCGTTAATTGCATCAAGTACGGCTTTCCTCGCCTGTTCATTTGGTGTCAGCCAGATTTGTCCGTCCGCTACAGCCGTGAACGCCCGCGGTTCAAAAATGACGCCTGCAACCGTATGCGGAAATGATGCACTTTCAAGCCGGTTTAAAATAACTGCTGCGACCGCAACCTGCCCTTCATATGATTCGCCCCTTGCTTCGCCATAAACCGCATTGGCCATCAGTTGGATATCATTTTGTGAAAAACCATTTGGCACATTGGCTGCCGTAGGCTGGGCCGGCCGGGCAGGTGCTGGAGCTGACTGGCCAGCGGGTGCTTGAGGCTGAGTTTGTCCGCCTCCCTGAGCCCCAGGCTTCTTTTGTTTGTTAAGGTCTACCCCTCCATAATGGGAGAATTTATTTCCTTTATTAATTTGCTGCTTAACAAACTTTTCATTATACTTGGATGCTTTTACCAATTTGTTCTTCGTTGTCTGTCCAACAAGCCCGTCGACCGGAAGCCCGAATTCATATTGGAAGTTTCGGACTGCCCAGTATGTTCCCCACCCAAAAACCCCGTCAATATCACCGTTGTAATAACCGATATACTGCAGCCTTGATTGCAGCTCAATCACATCTTCCCCTACAGCCCCATGCTGTATTACTTGATTTGTAAAGGCAGCCGCGTTTTGGTCGTGGCTGACCGTTGGAATCAGAATACATAGGGACAAGGACATCAATACCTTAACGGATAATAACTTCTTTTTCATCACAGTTACCCCCAGATGTATAACTACTTTTAAGCATTGACCCTATTTTTTGTAGTGGTAGGATTTTTATTCAAAAAAGGAAAAAAACCCTTCATCATGGCTGAAAGGTTTTTGGAATATCATATTGGGCCTTTACGTATTGGGTGCTTAGTGCTCTTGCCATTTTTACCTTGCGCAGGCCGAGCCACCAAAGGAAAATCATAAACGGAAAAATAAAAGACGTCCAGTTATCCCGGGAAAGAAGGATATAATCATAGGTACCGTGGAGAAAAAACGGGGTAAAAAGGGAGAAAATAATCCATTTTTTATTTGAGTTAGCAGAAAACTTCCCTTTTCCAATATAATAGCCCATTATGACCCCGAACAAGGCATGGCTTGATACAGGTAAAAGGGCGCGGCCGAGCGCGTGCTCGAGGCCATTGGCAATTAAATACATAATATTTTCTGCAGTCGCGAACCCGAGAGATACAGAAGCCCCATAGACCACTCCATCATACGGTTCATCGAAATGAACATGCTTATATACAGTATAGAATAATACAAACCACTTGAAAAATTCTTCAAGCAAGCTTGTCGAAAAAAATGCCGAAACAAATCCCGATTGAACAATGTGCTCTGCTTCTAACACATATTGGATAAACATAATCGGAAATACGAGCAAAGCTCCAAAAACAAACGTTTTTAAAACCATTGACAAAGGCTCAGTTCCATATTGGTCTTTTAAATAAAAATAGCTTAACAGCGCTAAACCGGGCGCTATCCCGGCCGATAAAATTCCCAGCATGAGCTGTCCTCTTTTCAATCTGTTTCCTTAATCGTATCATGTAATTAGAGGAATGAAAATCAATTCTTGCTTCTAGACAAACAGAAATGAATTACTGGGGAGGAACTAACAATGAAAAAAAATATCCTTGTTATTCACACAGGCGGGACCATCTCAATGAGTGAGGACGCTGCAGGTTCAGTTAAACCGGAAAAAAACAACCCGCTCATTGAGAAAACCGCCGTGCTAGCCAGCATGGCAAACCTGATAATTGAAGAGCCATTCCGCCTGCCTTCCCCCCATATAACAATAAAAGAGATGCTCCAATTAAAAAAATTAATTGAAAAAACTTGTTCTGCAAGAGCAATCGATGGTGTCGTCATTACACATGGAACAGATACATTAGAGGAAACAGCTTATTTTCTAGAACTCACTGTCACAGCTAAAGTACCAATTGTGATCACCGGGGCAATGAGGTCCAGCAACGAAATTGGCTCGGACGGCTTATATAATTTAATGTCGTCGATTAAAACAGCAGCCAGTGTTGAAGCAAAAGGAAAAGGTGTATTGGTTGTATTAAATGATGAAATTCACACCGCCAAAAATGTCACAAAAACGCATACTAGTAACGTATCTACTTTTCAAAGCCCACAGTTTGGCCCGATCGGCATGGTGACGAAAAGGGGCGTTTTATTCCATCACGCACCAACAAGAAGGGAATGCTACGATATAAAGGATATATCAAAGCAAGTTATTCTTTTAAAAGCCTATGCCGGAATGGACTCGACTCTGCTGACTGCGGTCAGTGAAATGAATGTTGACGGTTTAGTGATTGAAGCGCTTGGCCAGGGCAACCTTCCACCTGCTACTCTGGAAGGAATAGAAAAGCTGCTTGCAAGCGGGATTCCGATCGTTCTTGTATCTCGCTGCTTCAACGGCATTGCTCAGGATGTATATGGCTATGAAGGGGGCGGCAAGCACCTGAAGAAGCTCGGAATCATTTTCTCAAATGGATTAAATGGCCAAAAAGCACGGATCAAGCTAATGATCGGCTTAACCCATACTGGCAATAAAGAAAAAATTGAAGCGATGTTTCAGATATAGGAAAAGCTGCTCCGCACATGCTGAGCAGCTTGTTTCAAGAAGGTAAGCCTCTATTCCTTAAAGTTTCTGCAATCATGCTGCCATGAAAGCGTCCGTTTTCAATGAAAATTTCGTTTGCATTATTGCCAGCTGTGATCACACCTGCAATAAAAATGCCCTTCACATTGGTTTCCATCGTGTCAGGGTTGAAATGTGGTCTGCCCGTTTCTTCGTCGACGTTAATGCCCATTTTGGTCAAAAAGCTGTGGTCAGGATGATACCCCGTCATCGCAAACACGAAATCATTTTTGATTGTATGATCTTGATCGTTTTTCGTGTAGATGACGGCATCTTTCGTGATTTCCTTTATATGTGCTTCAAATTCCATTTTGATCTTTTCATTTCGGACTAATGAGTCGAACTCCGGCAAAATCCATGGTTTGATGCTCGGTGAATATTCGCTGCCACGGTACAGAACTGTAACCCGTGCTCCCGCCTTCTCAAGCTCGAGCGCTGCATCAACACTTGAATTTTTACCACCGATAACGGTAACGTCTTTATCAAAAAAAGGATGGGCTTCTTTAAAATAATGGGCAACCTTCGGTAACTGTTCCCCAGGTATATTCAGATAATTAGGATGATCATAATAGCCTGTTGCCACGATGACAACAGGAGCCGTGTAAACCGATTTATCCGTTTCAATCACAAATTCCTGCTCGCTGCGTTGACTGACTTGGACCACCTTTTCAAAAGAATGGATGCGAAGTTCTTTTCGCTTCACAACCTCCCGGTAATAGGAAAGGGCCTGATTTCGCTTCGGCTTATAATTTTCTGTTATGAATGGCACGCTGCCAATTTCCAGTTTTTCGCTTGTGCTGAAAAACGTTTGATGGGTTGGATAATGGTAAATCGCATTGACAATATTTCCTTTTTCGATCACAAGAGGGTTTAGACCAATTTCCTTTAACGCAATCGCCGCTGACAAACCGCACGGCCCGCCGCCAACAATAATCGCATTTTCTTTGTTCACTTATGTTCACTCCTTAAAAACACTTCGGCTGGAGTATTAAAAAACTCCTATCTTTTCATGATAGGAGATTTTATCATTTTATACAAATCGAACGATTGCTTGTCTTTCGGCGGTGATGCCGCTAGCTAAATCCAGCCCCGGAAGCGGCTCGCTTCCGCCATCTTCCTTACTCCGACCATATATGCCGCGAGGCGCATATTAACACGGCGGTTCTGTGCTGTGTCATAAATATTATTAAACGATTTGCACATCACTTTTTCTAATTTCTCTTCCACTTCTTCTTCTGTCCAATAGTATCCCTGGTTATTCTGAACCCACTCAAAATAAGATACGGTAACACCGCCGGCTGAGGCGAGCACATCCGGGACAAGGAGGATTCCCCGTTCGGTTAAAATTTCGGTAGCTTCCAATGTAGTTGGCCCGTTTGCCGCTTCAACAACAATCGCTGCTTTTATATTATAGGCGTTGTCTTCCGTGATTTGGTTTTCAATGGCAGCCGGAACAAGAATATCACAATCCAATTCAAGCAGCTCTTTATTTGTTATCGTATTATTAAATAATTTTGTTACAGTTCCAAAGCTGTCACGGCGATCGAGCAGATAATCAATATCTAAACCGTTTGGATCATGCAGACCGCCATAAGCATCAGAGATCCCAACAACTTTAGCGCCTGCATCATTCATAAATTTTGAGAGGTAACTTCCGGCATTTCCGAACCCCTGAACGACCACCCTGGCGCCTTCCAGCTTGATGCCTTTCTTCTGGGCCGCTTCTCTTATACAGATCGTTACACCTTTTGCCGTAGCTGATTCACGGCCGTGCGACCCTCCCAGTACGAGTGGCTTGCCTGTAATAAAGCCGGGTGAATTAAATTCATCAATCCTGCTGTATTCATCCATCATCCAGGCCATGATCTGCGAATTTGTAAACACATCCGGAGCAGGAATATCTTTTGTCGGCCCGACAATCTGGCTGATGGCCCGGACGTATCCCCTGCTTAAGCGTTCAAGCTCACGGAACGACATATCGCGCGGATCGCAGACGATTCCGCCTTTTCCGCCGCCATATGGCAAATCAACAATTCCACATTTTAAGCTCATCCAAATTGAAAGAGCTTTAACTTCAGTTTCTGTTACATTCGGATGAAAGCGTATCCCACCTTTGGTTGGGCCGACTGCGTCATTATGCTGGGCCCGGTAGCCAGTAAAGATTTTTACAGAACCGTCATCCATCCGAACCGGGATTTTCACAGTCATCATCCGAATCGGTTCTTTCAATAATTCATAAACCTCTTCAGAGTATCCAAGCCTTTCGAGAGCTTTATGTATGACAGTTTGGGTTGACTTTAAAACATCATGCTTGTCTTTATCATTTATATGGGTCGTGCCTTTCTCGGCTACCATTCCATAAACCTCCTAAAAAAATCACTTTTGCGGATGCAGTCCGCTTTCATTCAAAAGTATACACCTTTGCTTGATTTATGCAAGAAGAAAAACCTACTTTTCGGCATATTTTGATTATTCATTGAAAGCGTTATCAATTCAAGTGTTTAAAGGAATTATTGACCACATTATATCAACTGTTTTCCCTTCAGCAATGAACAAAAACAACTGTCTATTCATTTTTCAAAACGAATTGTAGCTCCACCAAAAGTTATTAGAAAATAATATTTTATCACTAGCGTTGCATTAAATAAAAGCGAATTTGTCAAGCTCAAATCAAATAAATTTAT
>NZ_PGVC01000042.1:0-76063 GCF_002860225.1 Bacillus sp. V33-4 | reverse complement strand
ACACTTACTCGGGTTGGACTTTCACCAACTAGCAATTAACGGCTTGCTGGGCACGCATAAACAAAAAAAACACCACAGCCCGGACAGCTGTGGCGTTCTCGACAAAGTTTTCATTTCACATATTCTGCGACGCGGTTACGGCCAGCTCTTTTCGCTCCGACATATAAAGCTCTGTCGGCATGGCGGATGAGGGAAAGGGGGTCTTCCGCTTCCTGAGGCGCGGTGGCAACGCCAATCGAAGCAGTGATTCTCACCATCATTTTTTTGCGGTCACTGTCAATATTCTGCTTTACAATAAACGGCCGATTGGCAATCATTTGCCTGACTAGTTCAGCAAGTTCAAGAACTTCCTCTTTTTCTTTGTCCGGCAATAAAATGACAAATTCCTCACCACCGTATCGGGCAACAGTTCCTTGCTGCCCTACTAAACTAGTTAACCTTGCGGCAAGCTCAATCAAAATTTCATTACCGCTCTGGTGCCCGTATGTATCATTGACCATTTTAAAATGATCAATATCGAGAATGATCAAGGAGAGGATATTCCGTTTGAACTCATGCAGCTTTTCAAATTCGTCCCGGAGAAGTTGATCAAAATATCGGTAGTTATATAGCTTCGTGAGGGCGCAGCGCTCACTTTGCTCCTTCGTTTCTTCAAAATGCTTGGCGTTTTCGACGGCAATCCCAAGATGGGAACATAAAATATCGGTAATCATCAGCTGGGCTTTTTCAAAAGCCCGCTTTCGCTGTGACGCAAGAACTAAAATTCCGGTTACCTTGTTGTTCCGAACGATCGGAACGCTCAGTACACTCTCGGCCTGCTGTGGCAAATAACCTTGCGAGTACTTTTTCCATTCTTTTCTTGAGTTGAACAAAGCGGTTTTTCTTGTTGACCAAACATGTCCGCTAATTCCTTCGTTTTTCTTTAATGGTCTGATATTTTTGGATTCCATGTTCCCATTTTCAAATCTTCTTATCAGTCGCAGTTCAGCTTCATCGACTACTTCAAGGATATAAGCATAATCGACGGGCAGCATCCCGGTCAGTCTCTTTATGAATAAATCGAGAACTTCTTCGACATGGAGCTGTTCGGCAAGCTGATGGCCGATCTCGGTTGCTTTTTGCAAGTAATCGTTAATTTTTTCACTTGAATAATAGAGATTTAAAATAATCGATAAACTGGCAAAAGGAACACCGACAAACAACAATGCAAGCATACCCATTTGCTGATAGAGAACATAAAGGAGCAAGCCGATCGGAAAAGTGATTAACGAAGTTACCGCTTCCCAGATGAAGTCCTTTCCAAAGAACGAATGGTCCCGTCCATAAAGCAAATACAAAATAAACGTTAACACAACCTGGTTCAAGGTAAAATAACTACCCGCATAGATGACGGTCAGCAACAGCGACTTCGGCTCGTTTACAAGGTCAGCTCCTTGCAAGCCGCCAATTCCGTAGTATATGAGGCCGGCTAAAAAAGAGACGAGGAAAAACATCAGTGAGTTCAGTGGCAAGCGGAAGAGCTCGTCCTTCCTGATCCGGATCCGCATCAATAAAACGACCACTGCCGCTTGCATCATCGCCATTTCTGCAAACAGTCCGAACGTCAAAAAAACGGCAAGCGATACCCATTGAATCAAAAAGATCGGCGTATTGTTTATAATCATCGGCATGGCCGCAACTGCCGCCGTTAACAGTAAAAATCCTGCCAATTCCCATTGCAGGCCTGAAATGCGCGGAGGATAAAATTGATGTGTTAACCAGATGCCAAACGGAACTATTAACAACCAGGAGAGCCAAATTGCCCGTTTTTGCGTCAATGTCAATTGCATTATTTTATCCTCCCTTCATTTAGCTCAGGAAAAAAGTCACATTTTTATAAATATTTTATCAAATTTTGAATATTATATCATACTTGTTTCTCATTTTTTTAAAAGTTTTTTTAAATATGGCTTTATTTCCGATAAAAAATAAAGAGATCCGGTCAGTATTAGCATCTCCCCATCTTTCAGGGAAGGAATCGTTTTTTCTAAAAATGCTTGCCAATCACGAGCGATTTCCCTTTTCGGGGACAGGCTGCTATTATACAAATCTTCAGCAGTTGCCGCCCTGGGAAAATTAAAGCTGGTAAAAACGATCCGGTCAGCAGCCATGTCAATATGATCAAGCATTCTGTCCAGTTTTTTATCTTTCAGGGCTGCAAACAAGATTATTTTGTTTCGGCTGCTATAGCGGCTTTTCAATTCTCGTACAAGAGCGGCCACTCCTTCCTCATTATGGGCACCATCCATGACGATTAACGGATTTTCTGAAATGATTTCAAAGCGGCCCGGCCAGCTTGCTTTTTTCAAACCAGCACGTACAGCTGATTCATCAATTTCAAATGAAAAAGAATGATTCAGAATTTGAGCAGACATAATCGCCAGTGCCGCGTTTTCAGTTTGATGCTTGCCGATCATGTCGATCTCAACATTCTCGAGATTCTTAAATAGTGTATGAACCGTAAACTGTTCGCCTTTTGCGATTGACGTGTGGGAGGTTATCGCAAATTCGGCTCCGAGCTGATAAAGCGGTGCTTTCATTTGCTTCGCAGCCTGTTTGATCACTTTTAGCGGGCCATCCTGGGAAACAGCGGTAATCACTGCAGTGCCTTTTTTGATAATTCCGGCTTTTTCTGCGGCAATTTGTTCACGTGTATCGCCAAGGATGCTTGTATGGTCAAGGCCGATGCTTGTAATAACGGAAAGCATCGGGTGGATTATATTGGTCGAATCGAACCTGCCGCCGAGACCGACTTCATAAATGACAACATCAACCACGTTAATTTCCGCAAAAAAATACATCGACATTGCCGTGATTACTTCAAATTCTGTCGGTCCGCCCAAGTCGGATTGTTCAAGCTCTTCCGCTAAAGGAAAAATCGCATTGGCCGCATCGAGCAAATTCTCGTTGCTGATTGGCGTGCCATTGACACTGATCCGCTCATTAAAATGCTCAAAGTATGGTGAAGTGAAGGTACCTACTTTAAAGCCGGCTTCCTGCAAAATCGAGCGGAGATAAGCGACTGTAGAACCTTTTCCGTTCGTTCCGCCGATGTGGATCGTTTTCAGCCTTCTTTCGGGATGATCGAGCTTCTCCATCATCCACTCCATTCTTGTTAGTCCCGGCTTAATACCGAGCCTGAGACGGCCGTGAATCCAGATTAACGCTTCGTCATATGTATGAAACATATTTAGCACCTCTTGTAGTAAAAGCGTAAAGACGAATCCTCCTGCGGATTCGCCTTCAGCTCTATATTTTCCTGGAAAAAGTTATTCTCCTGATAATTCTTTAATACGGGATTGGACTGCTTCTCTTTTTTCGAGATAATCTTTTTCTTTCGCGCGTTCTTCGTCAATTACTTTTTGCGGAGCCTTTTTGACGAATCCGTCATTGCCAAGCTTCTTTTGAACCCGTTCAACTTCCTGGGTCAGTCGGGAGAGTTCTTTTTCAAGGCGCGCGATTTCTTCGTCAATGTTGATGAGCCCTTCAAGCGGAAGAATGATTTCCAGGCCGGAAACAACAGCTGTCATCGCCTTGTCCGGTGTTTCAATCTCCAGGCCCGCCAGCAGCTCTTCCGGATTGCAGAATCGTTCAATATAGGCGCGGTTTCTTTCGATAATTTCCAGAGTTTCCTCATTCTTCGCCTTTAATATCATCTTAACCTTTTTGCTCATCGGTGTGTTGACCTCAGCGCGAATGTTTCGGACCGCACGGATGACTTCAACAAGCAGCTTCATTTCTGCGGCAGCGTGCTGGTCAGTGAATTCTTCCCTTGCCCGAGGCCATTCGGCTGTTGTAATTGATTCGCCGCGATGCGGAAGGTTTTGCCAGATTTCCTCTGTAATGAACGGCATAAATGGATGGAGCAGTCGCATCGTTTGATCCAGTACAAACGCGAGGATCGATCGTGTTGTTTTCTTCGCTGCCTCGTCTTCCCCGTACAATGGAAGCTTTGCCATTTCGATATACCAATCACAGAAATCATCCCAAATAAAGTTATAAAGCACACGTCCGACTTCGCCAAATTCATAGCGGTCAGACAAGCGGGTTACCGTTTCAATCGTTTCATTTAACCTTGTGAGGATCCATTTATCCGCGACCGACTTTTCACCGCTCAAATCAATTTCGAGAGCAGTAAGGCCGTTCATGTTCATTAAAGCAAAGCGGGAAGCGTTCCAGATTTTGTTGGCAAAGTTCCAGGTCGCTTCAACCTTCTCAATACTGAAACGCAAGTCCTGGCCCGGTGAACTTCCTGTGGCCAGGAAGTAGCGGAGCGAATCGGCCCCATATTGGTCAATGACATCCATCGGGTCAACACCGTTACCGAGCGATTTACTCATTTTCCGGCCCTCGGCATCGCGCACCAGTCCATGGATCAGTACATCTTTAAATGGGCGCTCACCTGTAAATTCCAGGGCCTGAAAAATCATCCGTGACACCCAGAAGAAAATAATATCGTAGCCGGTCACTAATGCTGCAGTTGGATAGTAACGCTTGAAATCGGCGGCATCTGCATCAGGCCAGCCCATCGTAGAAAACGGCCATAATGCCGAGCTGAACCATGTATCAAGGACGTCCTGATCCTGCTCCCAATTTTCAATATCTGCAGGCGGCTCATGATCAACGTGGACTTCGCCTGTTTCTTTATGGTACCAGGCCGGAATCCGGTGTCCCCACCAGAGCTGGCGTGAAATACACCAATCACGGATGTTCTCCATCCAGTGCAGGTATGTCTTTTCAAACCGGTCCGGAACAAAATGAACTTTATTCTCCTTGCTTTGCAGGGCAACCGCTTCATCTGCAAGAGGCTGCATTTTAACAAACCACTGTGTGGACAAATACGGCTCGACAACAGCGCCGCTCCGTTCTGAATGGCCGACAGAATGCAAATGTTCTTCAATTTTAAAGAGAACGCCCTGCTCCTGAAGGTCCTTCACGATTTGCTTCCGGCATTCAAAACGGTCCATCCCTTCATATTTGCCGGCTCGTTCATTCATCGTGCCGTCCTCGTTCATGACAAGCACCCGTTCAAGTCCGTGACGATTGCCGATTTCAAAGTCATTCGGGTCATGGGCAGGAGTAATTTTAACCGCACCCGAACCAAATTCCATATCAACATAATCATCGCCGACAATCGGGATCTCCCGGCCGACAATCGGCAGCATGACGGTTTTTCCAATTAAGTGCTGATAGCGCTCATCTTCCGGGTGGACTGCAACAGCTGTATCGCCGAGCATCGTTTCCGGACGGGTGGTCGCAATTTCGATATGACCGGATCCGTCAGCAAGCGGGTATTGCATATGATAAAACGCACCTTGAACATCTTTGTAAATAACCTCTATATCGGATAGGGCTGTTTTGGTCGACGGGTCCCAGTTAATGATATATTCGCCCCGGTAAATCAAGCCTTTCTTATAAAGAGATACAAATACTTCCCGAACCGCTTTTGATAAGCCTTCATCCAATGTGAACCGCTCGCGGCTGTAATCCAGCCCGAGACCGAGCTTGGACCATTGCTGGCGGATATGCTCGGCATACTCCTCTTTCCAGCGCCATGTCTCCGCAACGAAAGTTTCACGTCCCAAATCATAGCGGCTCTTTCCTTCGTTTCGCAGCTTTTCCTCAACTTTCGCCTGGGTCGCAATCCCTGCGTGGTCCATTCCAGGCAGCCATAGGACATCATAGCCCTGCATTCGTTTCATTCTCGTTAAGATATCTTGAAGCGTTGTATCCCAGGCATGGCCCAAGTGCAGCTTCCCTGTTACATTTGGCGGGGGTATAACAATTGTGTAGGGCTGTTTTGCCTCATCATCCTTTGCTTCGAAATACTTACCCTTAAGCCACCATTCATAACGGCCCTGTTCAGTCGACTTTGGATCGTATTTTGTCGGCATCGTTAATTCCTGATCCATAAATCTCATCCTTTCTGCAAGTGCAATTTTTTCAAAGAAAACAAAAAAACTCCATTCGTCTTAAAAGGACGAATGGAGTAACTTTCGCGGTACCACCTTTTTTCCAAACAGCAAAAAGCTGGTTGGCTCTCACTGAATAACGGATTCGCTCCGTCTGCCGCTACTCGAATTTCATTTTTTCACGGAAGAAGCTCAAGGGCGACGTTCTGATGTGCAAGCTGGGAGCCTCCCAGCGAATGGCTCTCCTCTCTTAAAGCTGCAATTCATCATACTCTTCCCTGTCTTTGCTTATCTTTTATACAATTTATAATAGTTATAGTACGAAAAAAGGGGGATTACGTCAATATTATTGACCATCTTTTTTAGTCCATATACTCTTTAGCAAAAAAATTAAATCGCTGGCACTTTATGATGAGTGTTCACATAAAATAATTGTACTAAAAATGTGCGAAATAAAGGGGTGAAATTGATTGAGAAGGAAGTATAGCCCTTATACATTACCGCCCTGGCTAAGAAACTTCAGAAATATTTGTGCGCAGTTTATCATTCCGTTATCCGTCTTTCAGGGGATTCGGACGTTCCTTATTCCAACGACCTTTGATGTCTTGTTATTGGCTGTTCTTATTTTATTGGCCCTCGCTTTTCATTATGATTTAATCTAAACGGAGCCCTTAGGAATTGTTTTCCTGGGCTCCTTCTTTCTCCTGGCTTCCTTCTTTTTCCTGCTTTTTTTGCCTCTCTATTTCATCGATTTTCATGACGAGAAATTCTGTATTTTTCAAGTGCCAAAAATGGCGCTGCAATTGTTGCACAAGCTTTCGTTCTTGTTTTCTCGTCGTTTTTTGAAAGTAATCTACAGCTGTCCGAATGATTTGTCCAGGATAGGCCAGATAGCTCAAAAAAAGCATCATCTCACCCTCTTTGAAAGGGAAATATTTAAAATAGCTGTATACCCAGTCAATGCAATCATTGCATTGTCGCGGGTACGTTTTTAAAGTGCGCGATAGAAACGGCAGCAAATCATGGGCCGGCGACGCGGGGCGCGACTGTTCAAAATTAATAAAATAGCCATAGCCACGGTTATCAAATAAAAAGTGTTCAATTGAAACTTTACCGTGAACGAGAACGATCCTTGCTTTTTCAGCGTCCTTCGTTTTCTCATGCCATTCTTCAAGCTTTCGCTGCGAAAAAAGTAAAGCCTGGCTAATTTCATGATAATACAAGCAGAACATCAACTCGAACGGGGACATGTACAGTTTTTTTTCGCATTGATCAATAAATTCGTCCAGAAATCCTTTATCTTTTTCCCATTGCTGCACAGTCGTTTCGTAGTGTTCGTTCCGCTCGTCGCTTGTTATTTTGATATCCTTCGCAGATAAAGTGTGCAGCCTGGCCAACTCCCGAAACAGCTGCTGATGCTTCTGGAACTGATTTTCTCTTTCTTCGTTCGGAAGCCAGGGCATTAAATAATAGAGCATATTTTTATGCAAAACCGCGTAACGGCCATCTGTTGCAGGGTAGATCGGCACAATCCGGTTGTAGCCTTTTTGGTACAAAAAATGTATATGCCTGACGAAATCAGTCCTGTTCGAGAGAGCAATTTTCTTCAAGGCAAAAGTGCCTTTGTCTGAATAAATTTTTTGAATGCTGCCAAAATCTTCAACAAAATACGGTTTGACCGCATAGCTATTTAAAATTGGCGAAATAGATCTCAACCGGTCATCATCGCTCATTATGATCACTCTCTTTCGAACCGTCAACGCCAAATTGAATGAAACATTTAGAAAAACTCAAGCCTTGGATGACAGCTCGAGGCACAACGAGAAGTATACAATTAAAAGGAAAAAGGAAAGCGGCGGCAAAAAGCTTTTTTACCGTCCGCTCCAGCCGTATAAAATTGCGACAGACATGCAGTGCCTGCTTGCTTTGTTTAACGCTTGCCTGCCATTGCAACGGGAATATATAAAACCTGGCCTTCGTAAACATCCTGAGTTGCTTCTAAATGGTTAACCCTCTGCAGCGTGGCGGTTGACACATCATAACGCTCGGCAAGTGTGTCGATTGTATCACCATGCTGTACGATACATATCTTCAATTTGGTGTGCTCTTCTTCTTCTTTTCTTGCAAAAAACTCGGTTAAAGACATGCTTTTCTTTTTTGAACCCTTTTTCTTTTTCACTTGGATTTCCTCTGAAGATTCGTCCTCTGATTCTTCAGCCTGTTCTTCCTGTTTCGGCGGAGTTTCTTGGGCCTCTTCCGGCTCCTCCTCCACTTGCTCTTCGGTACTGGTGTATTCGGAAAGCTCTTCTGTTGATGGAGCTACATATTCACTCCGCTGCGCAGAAAAAGATATTTCCGGAGTTTTTTCGACTGGAAGGCTCTGCTCGACTTTTTCAACCGTTGGCTGCTCCGCTTCATGGACAGTGCCTGTCTCTGGCTGCTTTCTTGCTTCAGCCTCAAAAGGCTCATATAAATCTGCCTCTTCTTTCGCGACACCGTTTTTTGCATTCTCTGCTGGATCGGAAACTAACCGTAAGACTGGTTGCCGCGTTTCTTCAGCGGGTTCGGACTGCAAGACTGGTTCAAGGTTTTCTTCACCATGTTCGGACTGCTGCGTCGCTTCAAGTTGCTCTTGTTCAACTCCTGGCTGCAATTTCGCTTCCTGCCCTGCTAACGCAGGCTGACTCTGTTCCCCGTAAGCATCCGTGAAAAAAGGAGAAGATACTGGTCTCAACACTTCATACTCCGTGTCGATTTCTTCCTCAACCGGGCTTGTTTGCTGCTCACCGTAGAGCCCGGAAATGGTTAAATCGGCTGTCAGCTTCATGCAGCTTCTTTCCGGGAATAAATAATCAAATGAATCCACTTGAATATCAATATCAAACACACTTTGAATCCGGTTATTGGGAATAGTAATGTCTACCGGAAAACGGTGAATAAATTCACAAATCCCTTCGTCCCGCTCTTCGACACCGTGGACAAATTTAGCTCCAGTTATCTCTTTGCCATTGTCTGCCGCCGCTTCTTCATGCTTTTTATATTCTCCTGACAATTCCAATGAACCTCGAATCGTCACATATTGTTCGTTTTCCTGGATCGTAATATTCGGATCAAGCGAAACCGAAACAAGCTCTGCGACTTCCTGTCCTTTTTGGAACCATAACGACTCTTCCAAAGAAAATCGCAAAAACGACTGATTCCCTTGAGACAAAGCAATTCCTCCTTTCGTCCTCCTTCGAAATATCAACAATGTCATTATCACCTTATGAATCGAACAAATTTTTTATGATAAGATTTGGCGGGTTCAACATACAAAAACGCCCGGATTGCTGTCCAATCCAAGGCGTTTTTATTAGTTTCCTGATTCTGTTTCGCATCCTGTAAAACATCCGCAGTTTAGTTCACCGTGCTGACTTTACCCCTTCAGCTTGGAAAAAGCCTGCTCTGCAGCACTGATTGTTTTCGCTATATCTTCATTGCTATGTGCGGTTGATAAGAAAAGACCTTCAAATTGCGATGGCGGTAAAAACACTCCTTGATCCGCCATTTCCCGGTAATAAGCTGCAAAATAGTCCAGGTTCGAGGTTTTCGCTTTTTCATAATTGGTGACTTCCTCATTGGTAAAAAAGAATCCAATCATCGAACCGGCCCGGTTTACCGTATGGGGGACGCCATATTTTTCGGCGGCTGCTTTAAAGCCCTCCTCAAGCTGGTCCGCTTTCCTTTCAAACTCCTGATACGATTCAGGTGTCAACTGGCTTAGCGTTTCGAGGCCTGCTGTCATTGCCAGCGGGTTTCCTGATAAAGTTCCAGCCTGGTAAATAGGTCCGCTCGGAGCGATTCTTTCCATAATTTCTACCTTGCCACCGTAAGCGCCAACAGGCAGTCCCCCGCCGATCACTTTTCCGAGGCAGGTTAAGTCAGGTGTGACACCGTAATAACCCTGGGCACAATGATAGCTGACACGGAAGCCTGTCATAACTTCATCAAAGATTAGTAATGTGCCATATTGCGTCGTAATTTCGCGGATTCCTTCGAGAAAGCCCGGCTGCGGCGGAACAACGCCCATATTGCCGGCAACCGGCTCGACAATCACAGCAGCGATATCTCCGCCAAATTGCTTAAATGCCGCCGTTAAACCGTCAAGATCATTATAAGGTACCGTGATCGTGTTCCGGGCAATCCCTTCAGGAACACCGGGGCTGTCCGGAAGCCCGAGAGTGGCGACACCGGAACCGGCCTTTATTAGCAAAGAATCACCATGGCCATGGTAACAGCCTTCGAATTTAACAATCTTATTCCGTCCTGTATAGCCGCGGGCTAAACGTAACGCACTCATCGTCGCCTCGGTGCCCGAAGACACCATGCGCACCATTTCAATCGACGGGACACGATCAATGACCAGCTTTGCCAGCTCATTTTCAATCAGTGTCGGGGCGCCAAAGCTTGTTCCCTGCTCGGCAACCTTTTTAATCGATTCAATCACCCGGTCATTCGAATGGCCAAGAATTAACGGGCCCCATGAAAGGACATAATCGATATATTCATTGCCATCAATATCGTAAATTTTCGAGCCTTTCCCGCCTGCCATAAAAATCGGCTCCATGTTCACCGATTTAAACGCGCGGACCGGGCTGTTGACTCCCCCCGGCATAAGCTTCCTGGCTTCTTTAAAAGCCTCAGCAGATTTTTGATAAGAACGCATCGCTATCCCTCTTTTCATTAGGTTGGAAGTGGTTTACTGTTCTCTTAGCCAGCGTGCCGCATCCTTTGCGTGATACGTAATAATCAGATCCGCTCCGGCACGCTTCATGCCTGTTAACATTTCCATGACAATATTTTTTTCGTCGATCCAGCCATTTTGCGCAGCCGCTTTGACCATTGAATATTCTCCGCTGACATTATAAATAACCATTGGGAGATTTATATTGTTTTTTACATCCCTTAGTATATCTAAATACGGCATGCCGGGCTTAACGATCAGAAAGTCAGCACCTTCCATTAAATCGGATTCCGCTTCCCTTAAGGCTTCAAGCCTGTTGGCCGGATCCATCTGGTACGATTTCCTGTCACCGAACTGCGGAGTGCTTTCAGCAGCCTCACGGAACGGGCCATAGAAAGCAGACGCATATTTGACGGCGTAAGACATGATCGGCACATCCTCAAAGCCTGCTTCGTCCAGCCCTGCGCGTATTGCCGCAACAAAGCCATCCATCATATTGGATGGGGCAATGATGTCGGCGCCGGCCTTTGCCTGGCTGACTGCGGTTTGGACGAGCAACTCGAGCGATGGATCGTTCAAAACCTTTCCGTTCTCAATCACTCCGCAATGGCCATGGCTCGTGTATTCGCATAGACATGTGTCAGCAACCACGACGATATTCGGGAAGCTTTTTTTTATTAAGCGGGTCGCTTCCTGGACAATTCCATGGTCATGAAAGGCTCCCTGCCCGCACTCATCTTTTTCCGCCGGAATTCCAAACAAGAGGACAGATTTAATGCCGAGTGAAACGACTTCGTTCATTTCTTCTTCAAGCCTGTCCAATGATAAATTAAAGACACCTGGCATTGAAGAAATTTCTTTTCTTATATTGTCACCTTCTGCGATAAATAGCGGGTAAATCAAATCTTCCAAACGCAAAAAGTTTTCACGGACGAGTTCGCGCATCGCAGCTGTTTGCCGCAAGCGGCGATGACGGTTAAATTGTAGACTCATTATTATTACCTCCTGATGTTAAATATGTAGCCAAATTGTTTAACATTCCTTGAACCGTATAGGTGTCAGGCATTACATGTACTGTAAGGCCATAAAACTCGGCCCTTGCCTTCGTCACCGGCCCGATACAGGCAACTAGACAATCATTAACACTATCCTTCAGGCCTTCAGCTGCTGCCGTTTCAAAGAAGTGGTCGACGATCGAAGGGCTTGTAAAAGTCAAAATATCAAGCTGCTTCCCTTTAATCATGTCAGTGAGCCGGCTGCGGCTGGCCGGAGGTAAAAAGGTTTCATAAATGATTAGCTCATCGACAGCCGCCCCTGCTTTCCGAAGCGATTCTGCAATGTACCCGCGGGCAAGATTCCCCTTCGGCAGCAAAATCTTCTCGCCGCCTTCCAACAATGGCAAAAACTCTTTTACAAAGGCTTCCGCTACATACTCGGATGGTGTAAATCCGGTTACCAGCCCTTTTTTAAGAAGCCGCTGCCTCGTTTTTTCGCCAATCGCCGCAATTTTAGGAAAGGAATCGCTTTGAAAGTGCGGCAAAAAAGAAAAAAATTTCTCGACCGTTACACTGCTCGTAAAAATAATCCAATTATAAGTATGCAAGTTTTCGCATGCTTTTACTATTTCTGCGGATTTTTCTGCAGCCTTAAAATCAATAAGAGGGATTTCCACCGGAATCCCTCCATACCTTCTGACAAGATCCGAAAATGAACTTGCCTGTTTTTTTGATCTTGGGATTAAAACGGTTTTTCCTTGCAAAGGCAGGGCAGCAGTCATTGTTGGTCAAGCTCCCTTTTTACCTGGTCGATTAAATTTTTGGCGCCTTTTTCGATTAGCTTTTCTGCCGCTAATACTCCAAGCCTTTCAGGGTCTTGTCCCCTCACCTGCTCTTTATAAATCGTTTTGCCATCAGGTGAAGCGACAAGCGCCGTTAAAACAATCGCACCGTCTTCAGCACTAGTGGCATAGCCGGCAATCGGAACCTGGCAGCCGCCCTCCATCATATTGAGATAAGCCCGTTCAGCACGAACCGTTCTTGCAGTGTCCGTACTCGTGAACTTATCAAACAGGGCACGCAGTTCTGAATCCGACTCCCGGCATTCAATTGAAAGTGCACCCTGGCCGACAGCCGGGACGCAAACCTCAGGATCTAAAAATTCGGTGACTACGTCTGTTGCCCAGCCCATTCTTGATAAACCGGCAGCAGCCAGAATAATCGCATCGTATTCTTCCGTTTCAAGCTTGCCAAGCCGGGTATCGATATTGCCGCGGATCCATTTAATCTCAAGGTCAGGCCGCACTGCGAGGAGCTGTGCGCTTCTGCGCAGGCTGCTCGTTCCGATTACCGCTCCTGGTCTCAGTTCGGCAAGAGGAAGACAGCTTTTCGAGATCAGCGCATCCCGGGCGTCTTCACGTTCTGGAATACAGCCGATTGTCAGACCGTCAGGAAGGACAGCCGGCATATCTTTCATGCTATGAACTGCCATATCAATGTCCCCGTCGATCATTGCCTGCTCGATCTCCTTGACGAAAAGACCTTTCCCGCCTACTTTGGAAAGCGTCACATCTAAAATCCTGTCACCCTTTGTGACAATTTCCTTCACTTCAAAATCGAACGCGGGATCAAACTTCTTTAATTGATCAATCACCCAATTCGTTTGTGTTAATGCCAGCTTGCTCCGTCTTGAACCGACTATTATTTTTCTCATGACTGCCTCCTAAAAATCACGTATTCCAAAAATGAAAAGAAGATAATTGCCCGAAAAGGAAAAAATTAATTAAGACGATTAAAAATGACGCGACATTCCAGAGTGCGAGCGATTTGCCAAACTTCCCTTTCGCGACGCGCTGGTACAGATAGATGCTGTAAGCGGCCAGGACAATGAAAGAGCCTATTACCTTCGCGTCAAACCAATGCATATCCGGCACTTTAATATAGGCCCACTGCACTCCAAGAATAAGGCCCAGTATCAGCATTGGTACGCCAATGACGTTTAAAACGTAAGACATATGCTCCAATCTTGATAAATCGGTAATCCGCATCAAGCGTTTGCCCCATTTTTTCCGTTTCAGCAAATCGTATTGAATCAAATACAGAAGCGAGAATACAAACGAAAGGGAGAACGCGCCGTACGACAAAATCGCCATCGTAATATGGATTAACAGCAGTTCGGAAACGAGCTGCCGGGCGATTATTTCTGATTCATACTGGATCGGCATAAATGTATGAATCGCCATAATCATAAATCCCAATATATTGGCGAAAAAAACGATAAAATCAACCCGCAATAGACGGTTGATTGCCAATGACAAGGTGATCAGCACCCATGCATAGAAATAAAGGCCTTCAAAAATCGTCAGAACCGGAAACCGGCCCGTTTTCAGCATATATAAAAACAGAAATGAAGTTTGCAAAACCCATACAAATGCAAGTAACCAGAAGGCTGCTTTATTCGCCTTCCGGTTATGGTGAAGAAAATCGATAAAATATAAAAGCACGCTTAAGGCATACAGAACAATCGTCAGTTCGTGCAGCCGAGTCATATAAATGTCAAACATAATCAGCACCCTCTCTTATGATTGAAAGGAAGCCTCCGTTGAATGAACGTTAACCTTTTCTTTATCGGCCGCTTTCATTTCTTGCTGCCCTGCAACAAGCTGTTCAATGTTGAAAATCTTGACAAATAAGTCAAGGGCCTGATCGGCATCAGGCTGTGAGGCCAGTTCCTTCGCCTGCAAAATCGGATCCTTTAAAAGCTGGTTGATAATGCTCTTCGTATGCTTATTTAGTACCTTTATATCCCGCTCTGACAAATTAGGAAGCTTTCTTTCGAGGCTCTGCATCGTATCAGCCTGGATCGTGAGCGCTTTTTCGCGAAGCGCCGAAATAACAGGAACAACTCCAAGCATCTTCAGCCACTGTTTGAATTCAACGATTTCCGCCTCAATCATCAGCATAATCTTTTCCGCTGCCTTTTGCCGCTCTTTCAGGTTGGATTCAACTATGCCTTCTAGATCGTCAATATCGTAAAGGAAAACACCTTCCAGCTCTGCAAGCGCTGGGTCCAAATCGCGCGGCACGGCAATGTCAACCATGAATAAAGGCTTGCCTTTGCGCATTTTTTCAACCTGGAGCATTTGTTCCTTTGTGACGACAAAGCCATTTGCTCCAGTCGAACTGATTAAAATATCCGCATCTATGAGGGCACATTGCAACTCTTGGAGCGTTTTTGCCTGGCCGGAAAAGCGGTTGGCCAAATTGGCCGCTTTTTCAAAAGTGCGGTTAATGACCGTCACTTTGCTGGCTCCGTTCGCATGAAGGTTTTGAATGGCAAGTTCACCCATTTTGCCTGCCCCAAGCACAAGAACATGCTTATTCTCGAGAGAGCCGAAAATCTTCTTGGCAAGTTCTACGGCTGCATAGCTGACTGAAACAGCATTTGCACCGATATCGGTTTCAGCGTGGCCGCGTTTGGCGACAGTGACAGATTGTTTAAAAAGCTGGTTAAACACCGTTCCAATCGTGTTTTCTGCCTGCGCGAGCAGAAAGCTGGAACGCACCTGTCCCAGTATTTGTGTCTCGCCAAGAATCATTGAGTTTAAGCCGCATGAAACTTTGAACAAATGCTCGACCGCTCCGTCTTGTTCATAAATAAATAAGAACGGTGAAAATTCATTTTGTTCGATTCCAAACCACTCTGACAAAAATTCTTTTATATAATAGCGGCCAGTATGTAACTGGTCGACAACTGCATATATTTCCGTACGGTTGCACGTGGAAATAATCACGTTTTCGAGAATGCTCTTTTTCTCTTTTAGAGCTTTCATCGCCTCACCCAAGTCCGGCTCGTTAAACGTTAATCGTTCCCGAATTTCGACAGGGGCCGTTTTATAGTTAAGACCGACAACTAAAATATGCATTTGTTATTTCCACCCCCAAACAAAATTGCATAGAAAAACTAATATTATTATAACATGTCCACTTCCGATGTTCCCGTTAAAAATGTGAACAGAAACCGAAATAAATATGGTAACATAGAAAAGCAGAATAGGCTTATTCATGCCTGGTTATTGTTGTTTTTATCATACTAAAGTCATGAATCGACAAATACTTTCTTCTGTACATTATCAAAAAAAGCTTATATATTCAAGCAATCGTTACTGGAGTGGTAAAAGAATGAAAAATCAGCGTATTTTCCCTGGAGTCATATTAATTGGTTTTGGCCTCTATTTCTACTTGCAGCAATCCCAATTCACATTATTCCAGGAATTTTATACTTGGCCGACCCTGCTGATGATCGTCGGCATTGCCTTTTTGGGACAAGGGTATGGAGCAAGAGACTATGAGGCGATTCTTCCCGGTGTTATTTTAGTCGGTTTTGGTCTTCATTTTCATGTCGTCAACCGTCTCGAAATCTGGCCGGATCATATCGGGACCTTTATTTTGGTGATCGCACTCGGCTTTTTGCTGCGCTACCAAAAGGTCGGCAACGGACTGTTTCAAGGGTTGTTATTTTTGGCGCTTGCCGCCTTGTTAATGTTTTACGACAAGATCGCGAACTGGTTCGGACTGCTTGAAAACAGCGTGTCGCTTGCCTGGAAATTCTGGCCTGCCGTTCTCGTCCTGATCGGTGTGTATATGCTATTTTTTAAGAAAAAGTAGACTAGGTGGAAGTACCTATTAGACACCGCCATTCTGGAAAAAATAAAAGGAATACAGGGATTATATGAATACTTCCCTGACTTCCTTTTTTATAACACCGAATTTAGAAAATCTTTTGTCCGCTGCTCTTTAGGATTGTCAAAAAGTTGCAACGGAGGCCCTTCCTCAACAATTTTTCCATCGTGCATATAGACGGCCCAGTCGGCTACTTCGCGGGCAAACCCCATCTCATGGGTGACGACGACCATCGTCATTCCGTCTTCTGCAAGCTCCTTCATCGTTGCCAATACTTCTCCGACAAGCTCAGGATCAAGTGCCGAAGTTGGTTCATCAAACAGCATAATATCCGGTTTCATCGCTAACGCCCGGGCGATCGCAACACGCTGTTTCTGCCCGCCGGATAGCTTTCCGGGATATACATTCTCTTTATCGCTGAGTCCTACCTTTTTTAAAAGCTCCCGCGCTTCTTTTCTAGCTTGTTCCTTCGCTACTTTTTTTACATGGATTGGGGCTTCAATAATATTTTCGATAACGGTTTTATGGGGAAACAAATAAAAATGTTGAAAAACCATTCCGACCCTTTCCCTTACGTGATTAAGATTATGGGTGTCTGCTTCAATACGCTCACCTTCAATGATGATATTGCCGCTGTCTTTCAACTCCAAAAAGTTAAGGCAGCGAAGGAAGGTGCTCTTTCCCGATCCGCTTGCCCCGATCAGGCAGACAACATCGCTTTCTTTCACAGTCATATCGATATCTTTCAAGACGTGAAGATCTCCGAATGACTTGTTCAGCTTTTGAACTTCGATCATGGCTCGTTTACTCAAATTTGCGAGCCTCCTTTCCTATTAATCACTTATCGACAATCGCGTTTCAATTACTTTTACAATAATTGAGAATAATAATACGAGAATCAGATAGTATACAGCGACGATTAACAAATATGTCATATAATCGTATTGATTTGAACCATAGGTGGTTGCGACATTAAAGAGCTCGTACATTCCGATAAATGACGCAAGTGAAGAATCCTTTAATGCGATTATAAACTGATTGCCAAGCGGCGGCATCGCTCTCCTAATCGCCTGCGGCAAAATAATTCTCCGCATCGTCAGCCCTGCTGTCATACCGAGTGAACGGCCGGCCTCCCGCTGTCCTTGATCTATTGATTGGATTGTACCCCTGAATATTTCTGCAATATAAGCACCGTTGTGGAAAGCCAGTCCCAATACGACTGACGTAAACTGGGAGATATCGAGAGCAGTCAATCCGAAATAGAAGATAAAAATTTGGACAACGAGCGGAGTTCCCCGCACCAGGAAAATGTAAAGATCGGCGATCCATTCAAGGACTTTTATTTTTGAGATTTTTAAAAAGGCAAAAAATAGGCCGATAAAGATGGCGATGAACACAGATACTGCTGTTAACTGAAAGGTGAGCAGCATCCCTCGTAAGAACACATCGTACGTATCAATAAATTTTGTAAAAAACTCCAATAGTCCTCCTCCTCAAAAAAACAACTTATCATATCGTTAAAGCAGAAAGGGACGAATGCGCAGTAGTTACGACTCGTCCCAACTGATTACTGTTCTTCTGGATCTACTGTAATATCCTCGCCAATGTATTTCTCACTGATTTCTTTCAGCTTACCGTTTTTTCGAAGCGTTTCTAACGCTTCGTTTATTTTTTTAAGCAATTCCTCATTTTCTTTTGCCACCGCAATCGCCTGCTCACTGCGCCCAAGCAGTTCTTTCCCTTCAATCGCCATTCCGGAACCGATCGCTTCCTTACCGGTGACAAAATCGGTTATAACAGCATCATGCTTTCCTTTGCTCAACGATTCAAGCGCCGTTACATCACTATCATAAAAAATGATATTATCGGTCACTTTTTCGGCTGTACTGGCATATGTCGAGCCTTTCGCTACGGCAACTTCCTTGTCTTTCAAATCATCGAGGCTTTCAATCGATTCGCCAGGGCGAACGAAGATTTGCGGTCCTGAATAATAATACGGGGTTGAAAAGTTAACAGCTTTTAAACGATCCTTATTAATCGTGTGGCTTGCCACAGCTGCGTCAAAACGGCCTGACTTTACGCCTTCAACAATTCCGCCAAACTTGAACTTTTTTTGAACCGGTTCAAGTCCGAGCTCTTTCGCTACTGCTTCACCTACTTCAATGTCAAAACCGGTCATTTTTCCATCTGCACCGGTTACGCTAAATGGATTGAATTCACCGGAAGAAGCAAATGTGAATTTACCTTCTTCTGCTAAGTTCATTCCATTTGATTCAGCTTCCTCAGAGCCGCATGCCCCAAGAATAAAAACCGAGAAGAAAATAATGGCTGAGCTAAGTAACTTTTTCACTTGAATGATTCCCCCTCTTTTTCTCTACTTTTTTGTAACACTATTAACCTTAACATCCAGCAGTAATTTTCACAAAATTCATATTATACGATAATTCGAGAAAATCAGTGATTACACCGGGTCACTATTAACCATCTGCTCCTAGTCGCTTTTTTCGGCCCTATCCTCCCATATCCCCCAAAATGCTCATGATCAAACCATAGTTTTAAGAAACTTTCCTTTCGCATAGTTATTTTTTCCTTATTAATATTATTAAAGAGCAAGATTTATGACAGCTGGCACGAAATAACATGAAGTTCTACCTGAGTGAATTTCGTTAAGCAATTCTTTAATTCCAAAAACGAACAGTTATTTAATATTAAGTATTATTATTCGTTTCCTACGGCATTCTCTTGTTTATTTTAGACAACTTCATTCGTTTTTCGGTGTACCTTAGCACATTGTGAAATTTCCTCCGATTACGTACATTTATATATATATCTATCTAAACACGAAAAAGCCTGACGGCACAGAGCTGTCAGGCTTTTTTGTTCACATATAACTCGCAATGATCGACCAGGCTTTTTCTTTGCCCTCGCCTGTTTCCGAGGAAAAGAGGACAATATGGTCATGCTCATCAAGATCAAGTGTTTCTTTTGTAATTCGCAAATGCTTTTGCCATTTGCTTTTTGAAATTTTATCCGCTTTTGTCGCAATGATGATGCACGGGATATCATAATGCTTCAAAAAGTTATACATCATGATATCGTCTTCTGTTGGCGGATGCCGCAGATCAACAATCAGGAGAACGGCCTTGAGCTGTTCCCTGTTTGTTAAGTATGTTTCGATCATTCTTCCCCATGCTTCACGCTCCTGCTTGGAAACTTTGGCGTATCCGTATCCGGGAACGTCAACAAAATGAAGCACGTCGTTAATTAAATAGAAGTTTAAAGTTTGTGTTTTCCCGGGTTTTGACGAGATCCTTGCCAAACCCCTGCGATTGAGCATTTTATTGATAAACGATGATTTTCCTACATTCGAGCGGCCAGCCAGGGCAAACTCGGGCAAATCCTCCGGTGGATATTGATCAGGCTTTACGGCACTGATGACAATTTCCGAGCTGACTACTTTCATGTGGTTTCACCGCTTATTAAAGCATGGCTTAACACTTCATCAACATGGGAAACCAACACAAAATCCAACTGTTCACGAACGCTTTCCGGTATATCATCGATATCTTTTTCATTGTCTTTTGGAAGAATAATTTTTGTTAAGCCGGCGCGGTGCGCACTTAACGTTTTTTCTTTGACCCCGCCAATCGGCAGGACGCGCCCTCTCAAGGTAATTTCACCTGTCATGCCGACTTCTCTTCGGATCGCCCTGCCCGACAATGCTGAGACGAGTGCGGTGGCAATCGTAATTCCTGCTGATGGGCCGTCCTTTGGAACTGCTCCTTCAGGCACATGGATATGAATATCATGCTTTTCGTGAAAATCTTTGTCGATCCCCAGCTCTTCAGCTTTGGAACGGACATAGCTGAAAGCAGCCTGGGCAGATTCCTTCATGACATCACCCAATTTTCCCGTCAGCACAAGCTTCCCTTTTCCGGGTGCAAGTGATACCTCAATTTGCAGTGTATCCCCGCCGACAGTCGTATAGGCAAGGCCGGTTGCAACACCGATTTGATCTTCCAGTTCAGCTTGTCCATAACGGAACTTCGGTTTGCCTAAAAATTCCTCCACACCTCTGTCTGTGAGGACGACACGTTTCTTTTCACCTGAGACAATGATCTTCGCCGTTTTCCTGCAGATTGTTGCAAGCTGGCGCTCGAGCCCCCGTACTCCAGCTTCTCGTGTATAATAGCGGACCACCTTTTGAATGGCATCCTCGCGAAGCTGCAGCTGTGCTTTTGATAGACCGTGGTCTTTTAGTTGCTTGGGAAGGAGGTGGTCCTTGGCAATATTAATTTTTTCAAGCTCTGTATAGCCGGCAATTGTAATAATCTCCATCCGGTCACGCAAAGGTCCTGGAATCGTCGCCAGGTTATTGGCGGTGGCAATAAACATAACCTTTGATAAATCGTATTGTTCTTCAATATAGTGGTCGCTGAAATTATGGTTTTGTTCAGGATCCAGTACTTCGAGCATCGCCGCTGACGGGTCGCCACGAAAATCGTTAGACATTTTATCAATTTCATCAAGGAGAAAAACAGGATTGATCGTGCCGGACTTTTTCATTCCCTGGATGATGCGGCCCGGCATTGCGCCAACATATGTGCGGCGATGGCCGCGAATCTCGGACTCATCACGGACTCCGCCAAGAGAGACCCGGACAAAATTGCGGTTTAATGATCTCGCTATCGAGCGGGCAAGGCTGGTTTTTCCGACGCCTGGAGGGCCGGCCAGACACAATATCGGCCCTTTTAAGGAATGGGTCAGCTGCTGGACGGCCAAATATTCAAGCACACGTTCTTTTACTGTCTCAAGACCATAATGGTCCTGATTCAAGATGCGTTCAGCTTTATGGATGTCCAAGTCATCTTCCGTTGATTTCGACCATGGAATAGACACGAGCCATTCGATGTAATTACGGATCACGGCACTTTCGGCAGAGGTCGTCGGCACCTTTTCATATCTGTCCAGTTCTTTATACGCTGTTTCTTTGACATGCTCAGGCATGCCTGCAAGTTCAATTTTCTCGGTTAACTCGGCTATTTCACCGGTTTTGCCTTCTTTATCGCCGAGTTCCTTTTGGATCGCTTTCATTTGCTCGCGCAAATAGTATTCTTTTTGTGTTCTTTCCATCGACTTTTTGACACGCTGGCCAATTTTCTTCTCTAAGTTTAACACTTCTTTTTCGTTGTGAATGATTTCGATGACCCGGTTGATCCGTTCTTTCACATCGATTGTTTCGAGAATATCCTGCTTTTCTTTTAGCTTAAGCGGAAGGTGGGAAGAAATAATATCTGCCATTCGGCCGGGCTCCTCGATATCCGAAACAGAGGAATAAGTTTCTGCAGATATTTTTTTCGACATCTTTATGTATTGCTCAAAATATTCGAGCATCGTTCTCATTAATGCCTGATCTTCCACATCTTTTGATTCCCTGTCTTCATATACCTTTAACGAAACCGTAAAATGATCCTCTTCATCCTTAAAGGAACTGATTTCAGCGCGGTTTAAGCCTTCAACTAAAACCCGGATTGTCCCGTTGGGCAGCTTCAGCATCTGCTTTACTTTCGTTAATGTTCCCATACGAAAAAGGTCATCTTCCGCAGGTTCATCTATCGATATATCTTTTTGTGTTGTCAGAAAAATTAAATGGTCATCTACCATTGCTTTTTCGAGTGCCTGTACTGATTTGTCCCGGCCTACATCCAAATGAAGGACCATGGTCGGATATACAAGCAAACCCCGAAGCGGCAGGAGGGGGACGATGATCTCTTTCTTTTTCGCCATAATCTTGCACCTCCAAAATGCAAATCGTTTTATCCGTTTAAAATATTTCAGGATAATCTTTGTACAATTCTAACCCATTTACGAAGCAGTGTCTATTAACAAGGCATGGGAAGGCCGCAATTGCCAATTATGCAAGCAGCTCCGGCAGCACTGCACTTTGGTCAATCATCTAAGCGGGACTCATTTTCAAAATTCGCTTTTCTTATTATCCAGTTTTTATTACAAAAATATGTCTGCTATTAATACCTTTACCTCATTCATTAAAAGAAAAACTTCGATCTGCGATATTCCTAAAGCAAACCGAAGCGGAAAAAGCGGTTAAATGCTTTCTTTTTTGGCAATGTCGATTGATGCCGGTGTTACCAGATCTTTTTTATGTTCATGCACAAGCGCAAGTTTGAATACTTCGTCAAGATGGCTGACAGGCATGATGTTGATCCCGTCTATCTCGTTTAAAATCGCCTGCATATTCTCTTCGGGAATGATCACCATTGTGGCACCTGCTTTTTTGGCTGCGATCACTTTTGGGTATACGCCACCGACAGGCTTGACATTCCCGTGGATGCTTATTTCACCCGTCATCGCTACCGTATGGTTAATCGGAATTTTATAGATCGCTGAGTATATACCTGTTGCCATTGCGATTCCCGCGGATGGACCGTCTATTGGTATACCGCCCGGGAAATTAACGTGAATATCAAATTCATCTGCAGGTACATGCATTGATCGCAGCACCGTGATCACGTTTTCAATTGAACCTTTAGCCATGCTCTTGCGACGAATTGATTTTCCCCTGTCACCAATGCTTTCCTCTTCGACAATTCCGGTAATATTGATGGAACCTTTTTCTTTGGCAGGAATAACGGTTACTTCAATTTCCAGCAACGCACCATTGTTGGCACCGTACACAGCAAGCCCGCTCACCAAACCGATGGTAGAGGCAGGACTGATTTTCCTTTCCATTCTCGGGCTAAGCTGGCTTGTATTAATGACCCATTCAATATCTTCATCCTTTATAAAAGTTCTTTCCTCTGTAATCGCAAGACCTGCTGCGGTTTGTATTAAATTGACAGCTTCGCGTCCGTTGCGGGCATAGCTGGACAAAATGGCCAAACCGGTGTCCGTAATCGAGAGCTTAACTTTATCGGCTGCGTTTTTTCCTATTTTCAAAATCTCTTCTTGATTTAGTTCCCTGAAAAAGACTTCCATACAGCGGGAGCGAATCGCAGGAGCGATCTCGTTCGGAGTCCGGGTCGTCGCCCCGACGAGCCGAAAGTCAGCGGGAAAGCCATTTTTAAAAATATCGTGTATATGGGTGGGAATTTGGACATTTTCTTCATTATAGTAGGCACTCTCAAGGAATACTTTGCGGTCTTCCAGTACTTTCAGGAGCTTGTTCATTTGGATTGGGTGAAGCTCTCCAATTTCGTCTATAAATAAAACGCCGCCATGGGCGTTGGTTACGGCGCCCTGCTTGGGCTGGGGAATACCTGCTTGTCCCATCGCACCGGCTCCCTGGTAAATCGGATCGTGGACCGAGCCAATCAGCGGATCGGCAATGCCCCTCTCATCAAAGCGTGCAGTCGTTGCGTCAAGCTCAATAAATACTGAGGCCGGTTTAAACGGAGACTTGTCATTTTTCTTTGCCTCTTCCAGAACAAGCCGTGCTGCAGCTGTTTTTCCAACACCGGGCGGACCGTAAATAATCACATGCTGTGGATTGGGGCCGCAAAGTGCTGCTTTTAATGCTTTAATCCCATCCTCCTGTCCGACGATATCGCCAAAGGTGGTAGGGCGGACTCTTTCTGATAAAGGCTCGGTCAGTGAAATGGCTCTCATTTTTCGGAGTTGCTCCATCTCCTTCTTCGATTCCCGGTCGATTGATACTTTTTGCGTTCTCTGGTTTCGCAATAAATTCCAAAAGTAAAGCCCGATCACGATACCGAAAAACAGCTGTATAAAAAGGGCAATGCCCGTCCAACTCATAGTGTTCCCTCCTGCTTGGTTATTCTCTTTAATATAAGCTAGTATCTCCTTCACCTATATGGAATAAACAAGGAATAATAAGAAAAAACATAGGCAAAATGTGAATAAAAATAGCCAAACCCTTTTAAGAGTTTGGCCTGGATTCATATGTTATGCGGAAGTTTTCCGTTCTTTTTCGACGACGGTGCCATCGCTAAGGATAAGCTTCGGCAGGCTGTTTTCTACAACTGTTTCAGCGGTGATGATACACTTTTCAATATCATCACGGGACGGCAGGTCAAACATCACATCGAGCATGATTCCTTCGATGATCGAGCGGAGTCCGCGCGCCCCTGTTTTTCTTTCAATTGCTTTTTTCGATATTTCCTTCAAAGCACCTTCTTCAAATTCCAATTCGACGTCATCAAGCTCAAGCATCTTTTGATACTGCTTGACAAGCGCATTTTTAGGTTTGGTCAGAATTTCAATTAGCGCATCTTCATCAAGTTGTTCAAGGCTTGCGATCACCGGCAGACGCCCGATAAATTCCGGGATAAGGCCGAAGCGCAATAAATCCTCGGGAAGAACCTTGGATAACAGTTCTTTTTGCTCGACTTCAGGCTGTTTTGCATTGGATCCAAAACCAATTACCTTTTGGCCGAGCCGGCGTTTAATAATCGGTTCGATACCGTCAAAAGCACCGCCGCAAATAAATAAAATATTGGTTGTATCAATTTGGATAAACTCCTGGTGTGGATGCTTGCGGCCACCTTGTGGCGGAACGCTTGCTACTGTACCTTCGAGTATTTTTAACAGGGCTTGCTGGACTCCTTCACCGGAAACATCCCTTGTTATCGAGGGATTTTCCGATTTACGGGCAATTTTATCAATTTCATCGATATAAATAATACCCTTTTCGGCTTTTTCTACATCATAGTCAGCAGCCTGAATCAGCTTGAGAAGAATATTTTCGACATCTTCGCCAACATAACCTGCTTCAGTTAACGATGTAGCATCCGCAATCGCAAAAGGAACATTGAGGAGCCGTGCCAATGTTTGCGCAAGCAATGTTTTACCGCTTCCCGTCGGACCGATCATCGCGATATTGCTTTTAGAAAGCTCTACATCATCAATTTTGCTGTTTGAATTAATACGTTTGTAGTGATTATAAACGGCTACAGACAGCGACTTTTTCGCCTGGTCCTGGCCAATGACATATTCGTCGAGAATGTCGCGAATTTCTTTTGGTTTCGGAACATCCTTGAACTCAACTTCCTCCTCAGTACCGAGTTCTTCTTCAACGATTTCAGTGCAAAGCTCGATGCATTCGTCACATATATATACACCAGGGCCCGCAACTAATTTACGAACTTGATCCTGTGTTTTACCACAGAAAGAACATTTTAACTGCCCTTTTTCATCATTAAACTTAAACATGCCTTCACCCCTCGTAAAACTTTTGAACAATATATAAAGCTGCAATTCTTGAGCTAACGGACAGAAACATTTTCAACTTATCGCCTGTGCCCTGAAAATCAGGCGGCCGTTGAAAAAAGCCAACAAATGAGGCACCTGATGCCCGGCCTCGCATGGGAACTCGTAACAATTATGTATTGCATTGTAACACATTTTTGTACCAGACAGGAAATGATAACACTTGGAGTTGAAAGTCGGCCCCTGGTTATTGCCGTTTAACTAAGCTTAACCATAAATGTGGAGATTAAATCGGATGTTTTAAAACAAAAAATCACCAGTTTGTCTCTTCTGGCTTTCCTTTAGGCGCAATCAAGGTTTGAAAGGAAAATGATGATTTTATATTAAAACTCTTTTCTTCGTTATATGTATTGATATTTACAAATATGTACACAGAACTATGTTTGTTAAACTGCCGCTCCTCCTCTTTTGTGTATAAAACAAGGCACGATTTCTCGCGCCTTGCCGGTTACTTAATTTTACCACGGTAGAGAAATTAAGTCACTGTTTCAACACCTGGTTATCTATTCCATTTTGAATGATTATTATTCGGTTGCTTTCGTTTTGCTGTTTTCAATAAGGAAATCAACCGCTTTTCTCACTTGTAAATCTGCTTTAATCCCTTCAAGGCTGCCTAAAGCTTTTTCAATGTTTTCAACAGGCATGTTGTACATTTCAGCCATTTTTGTCAGCTCTTCAGTTACTTCTTCATCGCTAACTTCGAGATTTTCTGCTTTCGCAATCGCTTCAAGAGTTAGGTTTGCACGAACGCGCTTCTCTGCTTCTTCGCTCATTTGGCCGCGAAGTGCGTCTTCATCCTGGCCAGAGAATTGGTAATACAGTTCAAGATTCATCCCCTGCATTTGGATGCGCTGTTCAAACTCATTAAGCATTCTGTCTACTTCGTTATCAATCATGACTGCAGGAATCTCGATTTCAGCATTTTCTGCCGCTTTATCGACAACTGTATCACGGACAACATGTTCTGCTTCATGCTTCTTGCTGTCTTCAAGACGGTTTTTAATTTTTTCTTTTAAAGCGTCCAAAGATTCTACTTCTTCATCTACATCTTTAGCAAATTCATCGTCCAAAGGAGGAAGTTCTTTTGTTTTGATTTCATGAACTTTCACTTTGAAAGTGGCAGGCTTGCCAGCTAATTCAGCAGCATGGTATTCTTCGGGGAAGCTTACTTCCACTTCTTTTTCTTCACCTGCTGCCACTCCGATGAGCTGCTCTTCAAATCCGGGAATGAATGATCCGGAGCCAATCTCAAGTGAGTAGTTCTCAGATGTTCCGCCTTCGAAAGCTTCTCCGTCAACAAAGCCTTCAAAATCGATGACTAATGTATCACCGTTTTCCGCAGTGCCTTCTTCTCTGACAGCAAGCTCTGCATGGCGCTCCTGTAAAGACTTCAGCTCATTTTCTACATCCTCATCTGTAACATTTGTGTCGACAGCTTCTACTTCGATGCCCTTATATTCACCCAATTTAACTTCTGGTTTCACAGTAATATTGGCCTTGAAAATAACATTCTTGCCTTTTTCAATTTGCTCAACATCGATTTCCGGACGGTCAACAGGTTCAATTCCTGCTTCTTCTACTGCGTTTGAGTATGCTTCCGGAAGAAGAAAGTCAACTGCATCCTGATATAATGATTCCACGCCAAAACGCTTTTCGAACATTCCGCGCGGCATCTTTCCTTTACGGAAGCCAGGAACATTTACTTGCTTTACTACTTTTTTAAATGCAAAGTCTAAACCTTCGTTTAACCTCTCTGCATCTACTTCAAACGTGAGAACCCCTTGGTTCCCTTCTAACTTTTCCCATTTTGCAGACATACTGTTTTTTCCCTCCAACAATCTATTATCATTTCGTTCATCGAATTTGATATGAATATGTCTTGTCGTGCAAGTCATAATCCATTTTTCATGTAATAGATAAAAATTCACATAATACAACCACTACATTATAACATACGTTGCTTTTCTTTCAACAGCGAAGCTATATAATCGGATATGAAATTTCTTCTACCATTAAAATAAATTCGAGAGCTGCTTCCATCTCATCCCGTTCTGCACCATACTCAGCCGCGATATCCTCTTTCCGTCTATCGACACCATGATATTGTAAAGAAATAAAATGGTAGGCAGCCGCCCAAATGCGCGGGTCCTCCGGTTTGAATTCAAATGGATATAACAGAAAACTGTGGCGTTCAAGCAAGCTTTTAATATTTTCAAAAAGAACCGGATCGTCATTCTCCAGCTTCTCCCGCAGCAACTCTGAAATATTGATGAGGCCCTGCTGGTTTTGCACGGACCCGAGCTCTGCCGGATTGAAGTTCTCGCTTCTGCCCAACTTTTTAACGAACACTTCTTTTTCGTATTCGTGTTCGGTCAGAAGATTTAATAGCATCGTTTTTAAAAAGGGATGGCCTTCCTCCGCACTTAAGTAAGCGGTAATCTCTCCTGCATACGGGCGGATATTCCGGTTTGCCAGCTTTGCAATGAGCAGCATCTGTTCTTTCGGATTCTGGCAGGAAAAAAGGTTCAACTCATCGATCATACTCTCATCATTCAGTGCTGCTTCTGTTGCTTGATCCGCTCTTCCCTCACTCATGCGGCGGCTGAAATGAAGCATTTTTGAAAAATGTTCGAGCTTGTCCTTCGGAATTTGCCGCTCCTGAAGCAGCACTTCAATTGTAGCTGTAATTTCCCCATATTCATTCAGCTGAACAAGGATCATCAAATATAAATCAACAATTTGAATATAGTCACCAATGCCTTGATTCAGCATCTCTTTCGCCAATTCCTTTGCTTTTGCAAGCTGGCCGGACTCGAAATAGGCAAGCACCAAACCGATATAAACATCGCTGTTTGAAGGATCGAGACTTTTTGCTTCCGTGAAAAAGCCAATTGCATCATGAAACTTTTTTTGCTGCAGGTGGTCGAGTCCTTTTTCAATTAAGCGTTTTTCAAGGTCGGGAAAAAGAATGATATTTTCATCTGTCCTCGACCGATTGCCTTTTTTCATTATGTAAACCGCCTTACTGTAAAAGTTAAAGTAAGTTTAGCATGAACAGTAAGAAAAACAAAAAGATTCACAGGAGAAGACTGTGAACCTCTAAAAGTTATTTTTCGTAAGCAAGAATCTTATCTTCATACTGCAGAGTGATTTCGATTTCGTCCCAGCCATGAAGAAGGAGCTTTTTCCAGTAAGGATGAATTGTAAACGAAGCTTCAAAGCCGGCCTGATCATGAATTTTTTCTTCCTCAAGATTGACGGTAAGAAAATACAGCTCACTCTTGGCTTTACTCAGCAAGTAGCCGACTTCTTCGTCCGCTAATGAAACTGGAACAATCCCGTTCTTTAAGCAGTTTTGATAAAATATATCAGCAAACGAAGGGGCAATGACCACTTTAAAACCATAATCAGAAAGCGCCCATGGTGCATGCTCCCGAGAAGATCCACAGCCGAAATTTTCATTTGCGATGAGAATTTCCGCGCCTGCATTTTCCGGCCGGTTTAATTCAAATTCCTTGTTTAAGCTGCCGTCAGCATTGTATCGCCAGTCATAGAACAGAAATTGGCCGAAGCCCGTTTTCTCAATCCGCTTTAAAAATTGCTTCGGAATAATCTGATCTGTATCGACATTGGCCCGGTCCATTGCGGCTGCTTTCCCTCTAAAATTCGATAATTCCGCCACCTGAGACTCCTCCTTTATACCGTTTCCGCTGCAGACAAACTTCTAATATCGACGAATCGTCCATGGATGGCAGCAGCGGCAGCCATTGCCGGGCTGACAAGATGTGTTCTTGCCCCCGCTCCTTGGCGCCCTTCAAAATTACGATTCGATGTTGAGGCACAATGATAGCCTGACGGAACAATGTCTGCATTCATGCTCAAACACATGCTGCAACCCGATTCTCTCCATTCAAAACCGGCTTCAATAAAGATTTGCGCGAGCCCCTCTTCTTCTGCCTGCTTTTTAACCTGCTGTGAACCAGGCACCACCAATGCCCTTACGCCAGTGTGAACCTGTTTGCCCCGCGCGATTTCAGCAGCGGCCCGAAGGTCTTCAATCCGTGAATTTGTACATGAGCCGATAAACACATACTGAATGTTGATTTCATCCATTCTCTTGCCTTCTTGCAAGCCCATATAGTCCAGAGCTCTCTGCAAAGATCTTTTTTCCATTTCACTGTCAAAATCGGCAGCGAACGGGATATGGCCGGAGATCGGGGCCGTCATTGAAGGGTTGGTACCCCAGCTGACCATCGGTGTGATTTCTTCCCCTTTAATATGCAAGACTTGATCATATTCAGCATCAGCATCGGATGCCAGTGTCAGCCATTCCTGCACCTTATTCTCAAATTCTTCTCCCTTTGGAGCATACTTTCTCCCCTTCAAATAGGAAAATGTCGTGTGATCAGGACTGACAAGGCCGGCCTTCGCCCCACCCTCAATCGACATATTGCAAACGGTCATCCGCTCTTCCATTGACATGTTTTCAATGACTTCGCCGCAATATTCAATCACATATCCTGTTCCAAATTTAATTCCGTATTCTGCAAGAATAAATAAGATAACGTCCTTGGCGGTGACGCCGGCTGCCAGCTTTCCTGAAATTTCAAGCTTCAGCGTTTTCGGTTTTGTCTGCCATAATGTCTGGGTTGCCAAAACATGCTCCACTTCACTTGTTCCGATCCCAAAAGCCAGGGCACCGAAGGCACCATGGGTCGAAGTATGGCTGTCACCGCAGACAACCGTCATCCCTGGTTGGGTCAATCCGAGCTCAGGGCCGATAACATGGACAATTCCCTGCTCCGGGCTTGATAAATCGGCAATCGGTACTTCAAATTCTTCACAGTTCTGTTGCAGTGCGTTAATTTGATTAAGGGCAATTTGATCATCAATTTGAAAACGGCCCATCGTCGGAATATTATGGTCCATCGTCGCAAACGTCCGGTCCGGCCGCCTCACCGTTCGTTTTTTCATTCTCAGGCCGGAAAAAGCTTGCGGGGAGGTTACTTCGTGCACTAAATGGAGGTCAATATATAATAAATCCGGCTTCCCGTCTTCCCGGTGGACAACATGCTTTTCCCATACCTTGTCGATTATTGATTTCCCCATCCTGTCATCCCTTTCTTTATAAGCGTCTTTTAATAGAAGACACGCGCTGTTTAGGCGTACGCGCTCATAATATTCAAGATTGCTTCATCATCATGAAGAGCAGCTTTTATTTCTCCGGCCATTTCCGTAGTCGTCGACGCTGTTTTACCAAAAGCAGCAATATCCCGTGTCCGGAAGCCGGCCTCCAGAACCTGGACGACCGCATTTTCAACAGCGACAGCCTCTTCTTCCAATCCAAACGATAAACGGAGCATCATTGCTGCCGATAAAATCATCCCGACTGGATTGGCAATATTTTTCCCTTCAATATCTGGTGCAGACCCATGGATCGGCTCATATAAGTAAGGTCCTGATAACGACAAGCTTGCTGATGGCAGCATGCCAAGCGATCCGGTTAACACCGAGGCTTCGTCGCTTAAAATATCGCCAAACATATTTTCTGTTACCACGACATCAAATTGTTTCGGATTCTTGATCATCTGCATCGCTGCATTATCGACAAGCATGTTTGTTAGCTCAACATCCGGATACTTCCTGGCTGTTTCTTCAGCAACTTCGCGCCACATCCGGCTTGATTCAAGCACGTTTGCTTTGTCTACCGAAGTTACCTTCTTGTTGCGTTTGCTTGCCAGTTCGAAGGCGGTCTCGATCACCCTTTCAACTTCTTGACGCTGATAAAAGAGCGTATCAACTGCAGCCTCTTCACCGTTTTGTCTCGTGCGCTCGCTCGGTTTTCCAAAATAGAGGCCGCCTGTCAATTCCCTGACCATCAGCAGATCAACACCTTCGATCACCTCGATGCGCAAAGGGGAGGAATCGGCAAGGCTTGCATAAAAATTTGTCGGCCGTAAATTTGCGTATAAATCAAGGTCTTTGCGAAGCTTCAACAATCCTCTTTCCGGACGGAGATCAACAGGGAGGCGGTCCCATTTTGGCCCCCCGACTGCACCAAGCAGCACCGCGTCGCTTTCGCGGCAAAGCTGAACAGTCTCCTCAGCAAGAGGTGTGCCGGAATCATCAATCGCTTCACCGCCAATTTTCCCGTAAGAAAAATAGAATTGATGTCCGAATCGTTCTCCGATCGCCTGTAAAACCTCAATAGCTCCTTTAGTGACTTCTTTGCCGATTCCATCGCCAGGAAGCACCGCGATTCTTTTCTTCATCTATTATCCCTCCGTCTTTTGATTTAAGATGATTGCTGCTGCACTAACTTTAATTGCAGTTCCTCTGTATAAAGAACCCGGTTGACCGCATTCAAATACGCTTTCGCAGACGCTTCAAGAACATCCTGAGCAAGACCTCTTCCGCTTGTTTCATGACCGGCATAGCGCATTTTCACATATACCTGTGCGAGCGCGTCCCGCCCGGCTCCCACCGACTGAATCCGATAATCAAGCAGGTTAATATTTCCTTCCATGCTCTTTTCAAGCGTGTTATACAAAGCTTCGATGCTTCCTGCGCCGGTTCCCGCTTCCTGGATCAGTTCATTGTTGCATCCTGATAACGTCACAGTTGCCGTCGGAACCTGGTTTGTTCCATATTGGATTTGAATCGAGATCAAGTCGTAAAAGCGCTGTTCTTTGGAAAGCTTCTCTTCAAGAACAATGGCCGCTAAATCATCATCGGTCATTTCCTTTTTACGGTCAGCTAAATCTTTGAAAACTTGAAATAACGACTTCACTTCATCATCGTGAACGGTTAAACCGAGTTCATCAAGACGGGTTTTAAAGGCATGCCGTCCTGAATGCTTTCCAAGCACCATCGAATTCGTCTGGAAGCCAACAAGCTCAGGAGAGATGATCTCGTATGTCGTTTTCTCTTTTAAGACCCCATCCTGGTGAATTCCCGATTCATGGGCAAAGGCATTTTTGCCAACAACGGCTTTATTTGCCGGTACAGGCATACCCGTTAATTTGCTGACCAAACTGCTTGTGCGGCTGATTTCCTTTAAATTTATATTTGTTATTGCCTGATAATAATCATTTCTTATCTGCAATGCTACAGCGAATTCCTCAAGCGCCGCATTGCCCGCTCGCTCACCAATCCCGTTGATTGTTCCTTCAACCTGGGTAGCCCCATGCTCAACCGCTGCCAGCGAGTTGGCGATCGCCATCCCGAGATCATCATGGCAGTGCGCCGATAATGAAACTTTATGAATGGACGGAACATGTTCTCTTAAGTATTGAAAAATGGCGCCGTATTCCTTTGGCGAAATATAGCCGACTGTATCCGGGATATTAATCACATGGGCACCGGCCTGAATCACTTCTTCGACAATTTCGGCGAGATACGGGAGCTCGGTGCGGCACGCATCTTCAGCAGACCATTGGACGATCGGAAACTTGGATACGGCATATTTAACCGTTGCAACTGCTGTTTCTTTAACCTCGTCCGCCGTTAGCTTTAACTTGTATTGACGGTGAATCGGTGATGTCGCAATAAACACATGTAGCCTCGGCTCTGCTCCGCCTTTTAGCGCTTCCCAGGCAGCGTCTATATCCGACTTAACCGAACGGGCCAGCCCCGTTACTGATGCGTTTTTGATAAGCCCGGCAATTTGCTGTACAGAACTGAAGTCTCCTTTTGAAGCGGCAGGGAAGCCGGCTTCAATAATGTCGACATTCAACCGCTCTAGTTGCCTTGCGATTTCGAGCTTTTCCGACATATTCAAGTTGACTCCGGCTGATTGCTCCCCGTCCCGTAGCGTCGTGTCAAAAATGTTAATTTTGCGCACTTACGACCACTTCTTTCTGTTTTTTGCGATTGACGAATGGCATCATTTTTCTTAGCTCCCTGCCAACCTCTTCAATTTGATGCTCTTTTTCATTTCGGTTAACCGCATTAAAGACCGGACGGTTTGCCTGATTCTCGAGAATCCAGCCTTTAGCAAACTTTCCTTCCTGGATGTCTTTCAAAACAGCCTTCATCTCTTCCTTCACCTGGCCGTTTACAATACGCGGACCGCTGACAAAATCACCCCACTGGGCCGTATCGGAAATCGAATAGCGCATTCCTTCAAGACCGCCTTCATACATAAGGTCAACGATTAACTTCAGCTCATGCAGACACTCAAAATAGGCAAGTTCAGGCTGGTAACCGGCTTCGACGAGCGTTTCAAAGCCCGCTTTTACAAGTGAAGTGAGCCCTCCGCATAAAACGGCTTGTTCACCGAACAAATCGGTTTCGGTTTCTTCTTTAAACGTGGTTTCCAATCCACCGGCACGGAGCGATCCGATCGCCTTCGCATAGGCAAGCGCCAATTCCCTTGCCTCGCCGCTCACATCCTGGTAAATGGCAAACAACGCAGGAACACCGGCAGCTTCCTCGTACGTTCTTCTGACAAGGTGACCAGGTCCTTTTGGAGCGACAAGCAGCACATCGCTTGACGCAGGCGGGACGATCTGGTTGAAATGGATGTTGAACCCGTGTGCGAACATTAACGCCTGCCCATTTAAGTTCGGCGCAATTTCTTTATTATAGACTGAAGGCTGCTGCTCATCCGGAAGCAGGATCATCACTACGTCCGCTGCAGCAGTCGCTTCCGCTACAGAATAAACTTGAAAACCGTCCTCGACTGCCTTATCCCATGATTTCCCTTTTCTTAGACCGACAACTACATCAACTCCGCTGTCCCTCATGTTCTGGGAATGGGCATGGCCCTGTGATCCGTAGCCGATAACTGCGACCTTTTTTCCATTTAAATAAGAACTGTTTGCATCACCGTTATAATACATTTTTGCCATTTTTCATCTTCCTCCCTAATTGTAAAAATAGTAGTTTTTTAGACGATTGAGTAAGTTTTATTGGATTGTGACGAGCGCTGGGTACCCCTCGCAAAAGCAGTAGTCCCCGTTCTTGCCAGTTCCTTGATTCCATATGGTTTGATCAGTTCAATAAACGCTTCGATTTTATCTGACTCGCCGGTTATTTGAATCACGACGCTGTCCTTGCTGACATCAATCACTGAAGCCCGAAACGGTTCAATCAGCGAGTAAATCTCCGTTCTTGTGTTCGCCGTTACGAGAACTTTAATGAGTGCCAGTTCCCGGGCAACGATATCCTGGTCGGTAATATCAGCTACTTTTATCACGTCGATTTGTTTGTTCAGCTGTTTGGCGATTTGTTCAACAACCCTGTCGTTGTCCACATGTACAGCGCAGGTGATTCTCGATATCCCTTCCTGTTCCGAATGCCCGACCGAAATACTTTCGATGTTGTAATTCCGCTTCGAAAAAAGGTTCGTAATTCGATTTAACACGCCTGGCCGGTTCAGAACAGTTAATGAGATTATCCTTTTCATTGTTTAACACCTACCATCTCATTAATTCCTTTCCCCGGTGCAATCATCGGATATACATTTTCATCCGGCTCAACCCTGAAATCGAGTAAAACGGGTTCCCTGTCATGTAAAACTTGATTTAAGATCACATCGGCTTCTTCCGGGGAAGTAATCTCATAACCTTTTATTCCATAAGCTTCTGCCAGTTTTACGAACGATGGCTGCATCGAGAACTTGCTGTGCGAAAAGCGGGACTCGTAAAAGATTTCCTGCCATTGTCTTACCATGCCGAGCGCCCGGTTGTTGAGAATCACGATTTTTACCGGAAGCTCCATTTCAGCAATAACAGCCAGTTCCTGGGTCGACATTTGAAAGCCGCCATCGCCGAGAATCGCCAGCACACATGCACCCTGATCGGCCAGCTGTGCGCCGATGCTGGCCGGAAGCCCAAAGCCCATCGTGCCTAGCCCCCCTGAAGTCACCCATCGATCAGGGTTCTTAAACGGATAGTATTGGGCCGCCCACATTTGATGCTGGCCCACATCGGTCACGACAATCGCTTCGCCGTTTGTCTTTTCATACAGCATCTCGATTACTTTTTGCGGTTTTAAGCCCGAACCAGTTTCATAATGAAAAGGATGCTTTTGTTTCCATGAATCGAGGGTGTCCAGCCACTCCTTATGTTCAGGTTGTTTTCCTTCCTGTCCGACCATTTGCTCCAAAGCTTGTTTAGCATCGGCTACAACCGGAATTTGTGTCGGGATATTTTTACCAATTTCAGCAGGATCGATATCGATATGGGCTACGGTTGCTTTTGGGGCAAAGTGCCGTAAATTCCCGGTCAGCCTGTCATCAAACCTCGCACCAATGTTGATCAGGAGGTCGCATTCGTATAAAGCCATGTTTGCCGTATAACAGCCATGCATCCCAGCCATGCCGAGAGATAGTCGATGGTCGGCCGGAAATCCGCCGAGCCCGAGCAGTGTATGAACAACGGGAAGCTGCTGTTGCTCGGCATATCGCATTAATTCGTCGGATGCGCCTGCGTGTAAGACACCTGCTCCAGCCAGAATGACGGGACGTTTCGCCCTGCTGACGACCTCAGTCAATTTTCTGATTTGCAAAAAGTTCGGCTGCAAATTCGGCTGATAGCCAGGCAGCTCAATTTCCTGTTCTTCCGGAGGCACGGCCGCCATTGCCGCCATATCCTTCGGAACATCGATCAATACCGGACCTGGCCGGCCGCTGCTTGCAATGTAGAAGGCTTCTTTGACGATGCGAGGAATATCTTCAATGTTGCGGACCTGGTAATTGTACTTCGTAATCGGGGTTGTAATCCCAAGAATATCCGCTTCCTGGAAAGCATCTGTCCCAATTACTCCTGTCGCCACCTGGCCCGTGAATACGACTAGCGGGAGCGAATCCATCAGGGCGTCAGCAAGCCCTGTCACAATGTTTGTCGCTCCAGGGCCCGAAGTGGCAATCACGACTCCAGGTTTCCCGGTAATTCTTGCATATCCTTCTGCCGCATGAATTCCGCCTTGTTCATGCCTTGGCAGCACATGCATGATTTTTGAATCATAGAGCTTGTCGTAAATCGGCAAAACAGCTCCGCCGGGATAGCCGAAAATGACTTCAACGTTTTCTTTTTCCAATGATTCAAGCAATAGCTCTGCACCGCTAATCGCTTTCTGTTCAGCCTTTTTTTCCTTAAAGGCAGCTTCCTGCAACATTGATTGTTGACCTCCTCCAACTTGTAAAGTAACCTTCAAACGCTGATCAGCGTCCATTTTTTTCAAAAAGAAAAAGCCTTCCCACCCCAAAAGTTGCCTAAATTGTTTAGACAAAGGGATGAAAAGGCTTTGTTAACCTGTTCCACGGTACCACCCTTGTTCACGCAGAAACGCTTGCGTGCACTCGTGAACAGCGATCTTTCCGCTGTTCGATTTTGTAACGGGTGCTTTTGCACCCGATCGGCTCTACTTGAAATAACCGTTCAAGCCGATGCTCGGAGGTGAGTTCACTATATGCTGGTCTCGCCGGTTCTCAGCTTATCCGGCTCTCTGTAGATTCCGCTGCATATGGCTACTTATCCTCTTCTGCGCTTTTTCGATATTTAACTGACATGTGATGCTGTATTTTGCGAATAAACTTTTACGCCTTCAGAAACAACTCTTTCCCTGAACTTTTCAAGAAGCTTTTTCGTATGGACACCAGGGGCACCATCGCCAATCACTCTGCCATCAACCTTGACGACCGCGATCACTTCTGCTGCCGTTCCAGTCAGGAACACTTCATCAGCTGTGTATACATCATGCCGTGTGAACGGTTCTTCTTTCATTTCATAACCAAGTTCAACAGCAATGTCCATCACGGCGTTTCTTGTAATTCCTTCAAGCGCCCCGATATAGCCGGGCGGTGTATAGAACTTGTTGTCCTTGATAATAAAAACATTATCTGCTGAACCTTCAGCTACATAACCCTGGTCATTCAGCATCAGCGCTTCACTAACATTGGCCAGATGGGCTTCGATTCTGACAAGCACATTGTTTAAGTAGTTTAACGATTTTACTTTCGGGCTTAACACATCAGGACGATTTCTTCGTGTTGCCACAGTGACAATTTCAAGCCCTGTTTCATAAAGCTCTTTCGGAAAAATCGCGAGCGGCTCGACGATAACAACGACATTGGCCTGTTTACATTTGAAAGGATCAAGCCCGAGGTCGCCGACTCCCCTTGAAACAACAACTCTTATATAGGCGTTTTCATAGCGATTCTTCTCAACGGTTTGGACAATTACCTTCGTAAACTCTTCCGCTGTAAATGGAATTTCCAGCATAATCGATTTAGCTGATCGGTACAGGCGGTCCATATGTTCCTTCATTCGAAAAATATTGCCGCTGTAAACACGAATCCCTTCAAAAATGCCATCGCCGTATAAAAAACCATGATCATAAACGGATACTTTTGCGTTTTCTTTCGTTACGTATTCTCCGTTTAAAAAAATCCATTGTTCGGACACAAAAGCGCACCTCCACACTGTAATCAACAAACGCTTTAAATCGGTAAACTTTTTGTTTAAAAAAGCTGTAGACCGGAAATGCTCTCCGTTCATAAACCATTTTTAATTTGCTGAAAAATTCTGTGTTTTTTTTATTTGAGGATTATCTTACGCCGATTTCAAGCGCTCGTCAAGACCATTTACGTGAATTATTAGATAATTTAGATTTATCTGATTTTATGTATCCGCTTACATTGTTGATAGATTCACATTTTCAGGACTCAAAAATTTTTTTATTTTTTTCATTTTTTTTGGTTAATAGGAACGTTAGAATTCGGGGGAAATTGCTAAGTTATATAATATGGAAGAAACGTGCAATTTATGTTAGATTTTCTAACGCAAAAGAAACCGTTTTCAAAAAATCGTGGCAAACTCACCTTCATTCTATCAACAAAATAAAACCCGGTTCTGAACATGCGATTCGGAACCGGGTTTTATTGCGATAACCAAGCTTAATGCGGCTTCAAAACAACCTTGATACACCCTTCAGTTCTTGTGTCAAAGACTTCATATCCGTGCTTGGCTTGATCGAGAGGAAGAACATGTGTAACAACGTCTCCGGGATCAACCTTTCCTTCAGCAATCAAATTGTATAGAACAGGCATATATGGAATAACCGGCGCCTGTCCGGTTCTGATGTCGATGTTTCGCTGGAATATATCACCAAGCGGGAAACCGTTATACCGGCCGCCATAAGCACCTGTTATTTGAATGGTTCCTGCCTTGCGCACTGCCTGCGTCGCCATAATCACACCATTAAGTGCTCCGCCCTGAAGCTTTAAACCAGTTGCCAGAAATTCCATCGGTGTCATCTTCCCGCTCATTCCTGAACAGTCGATGACGACATCTGCTCCGCCCTGGGTAATCTCCTTCAAATGGGTGCCAATGTTTTCTTCTTTTTCAAAATTTACGACTTCTACTTTATTGGTTCTTTTTGCATGCTCCAAACGATAGTCGAGAAAGTCAACAGCGATAACCCTTTTCGCACCTTTAAGCCAGGCGAATTTTTGCGTAAGCAAGCCAACCGGGCCGCAACCGAGAACAATCACGGTATCACCGGCTTTAACACCGGCATGATCAACACTCCAGTAAGCTGTCGACGCGGCATCGGCGAGCAACACTAATTTTTCATCGTCGACCTCGGAGTCCTCCGGTATTTTGAAAGGAGTGAAATTTCCATATGGTACCCGCATGTACTCAGCCTGTCCTCCGGCATAGCCGCCCATTGTTTCAGAATAGCCGAAATAGGCTCCCATGTCTCCGTGAGGGTTCGAGTTATCGCATTGGCTTGTGATATCGTGTTTACAATACCAGCATTCACCGCAGCTAACGTTAAACGGGATAATGACCCGGTCCCCTTTTTTCAGTCTGGTTACCTCTGGACCCACTTCTTCGACCACTCCCATCGGTTCATGTCCAAAGATAAAGTCTGTAGGCATATTTGGTACCAGGCCGTGAATTAAATGCAAATCAGAGCCACAAATCGCTGATGCTGTAATTTTTACGATTATATCGTCTGCTTTCATAATAGCGGGATCATCGACATCTTGGACGCTGACATTTTTAATGCCTTGATACGTAACGGCTTTCATTGTTCATTTCTCCTCCATTCATTTATTCGGCGTAGCAAACATTCCGAGCCGGTCTGTATCATTCGGGAAGAGCGTCATGCCAGCAATTTGGACCGCGGTCTCAGCAGATATCAGATCCAATGGAATTTGTTCATTTATATCATAAGGATGGAGCCACCCTTTATTCATCATCAATTCGGATATCTCACCGTGCAGATCAATCGCTGCTTCCATTTGCTTGTGTAAAGTTGTTCTCAGTTCCGGGCTTGCCGTTTCTGTGATCGCATACCCATAATTCCTCACTCCATTTTTAACGGCCAGCAAAAAATCCAGTGCAATCGCTGAATCAGCAAGATTGGGCATTCCTTCAGCGTTGCGCGGATCTAAGTAATCTTTCATTCTTTCTCACCACCAATTTAGTTTAATTTTGCTTGCTGGTAAAAATTGAGCAGTTCATTGACATCTTGAATCGATTGTTGCACGTCTTTTTCTAACAGCTGCTTTAGATCATTATCAAAGCAGACACCTTGCATCAATTTCGATCTAAGCAAGCACACCGTTTTAAAGTTGAGGATTTCATGTGTTTCCATCGTTTCATGCCACGCCAGTTCTTGTGATTCCATCTGGTCACCTCCTGTTTTTTGTATAACAAAGGTATTTTTCTCCCAGTTACCCCAGTTTATTCGCATGAATCATTAAAGAAGTTTATTGAGAAAAAAGCCTTCTGTAGTTGTTTTGATCAACAGGAGGCGAAGCAATAAAAAAAGCGTGCAATATCAACGGTTTTTTGGAATAAACCGCAATATTGCACGCTTTCTCTTAACATAGCGTCCCAGGAGAGATTCGAACTCCCGACCGACGCCTTAGAAGGGCGTTGCTCTATCCAGCTGAGCTACTGGGACATGATATTCTTTTTTAAAGACAAACTTTATTATATTAGCCAAATAATAAAATGTCAATACGATTAACAATATTTCTCGTCATTCTTATGGGAGAAAAAAGAACTTTCTCTCCCATATTATAGAATAGTTACTTGAGTTTTGGAAGAGCAAATGACTGTTCCAGCCCGGTAAGCTCGCCTTTATCAATATCAAAAGTACGCAAAATCAACTCTTTTTCAGATAGTTCGAGGATAACATATGTTTTTTCGAGACGCTGTCTCGGCAGCAGTATGCTTCCCGGATTGATGAAAAGTATACCATCAATCATTTCCGCACCAAGAACATGGGAATGCCCGAAGCAAACGATATCGGCGTTTAATTCCCTGGCCCGATAATGCAGGTTCATAAGTGTTGATTTTACGGAATAAAGATGTCCATGTGTCACGAAAAGTCTTTGTCCGTCGATTTCTTCGACGAGCTCATCAGGAAGCTTTTGACCATAATCACAATTTCCCCTTACGACGGAGAAACCGGACAATGCACTGTGATCAGCAGCAAGCTCCGAATCGCCGCAATGGAGCATCACGTCAACTTCGCTGCGATGCTTTTCCTTAAGCCTCTCCAATACTTCGGATGAGCCGTGACTGTCACTCACAATTAACGCTCTCTTCATGCCCGCTCATCCTCTACCGAAAATGTTGCAAGCATTTCGCCCAACTTTTGCAGGGCTCTGGCGCGGTGGCTGATCTGATTCTTTTCTTCAGGTTCGAGCTCCGCCATTGCCTTGTTTTTTTCTTTTACAAAAAAGATCGGGTCATACCCAAAGCCGTTCGTCCCGGTTCGTTCAAAAAGGATCAACCCGTCACATGTACCTGAAACCGTTTCGGTCGGGTGCCCCGGTCTCGCAACTGCAAGCGCGCAGTAAAATCTGGCGGTCCGGCCTTCTTCTTTAATCCCTGATAATTCGGCTAAAACTTTGTCAATATTGGCATCGTCATTTTTTTCCTCACCCGCATACCTTGCCGAAAAAATACCCGGCTTTCCACCAAGGGCATCGACAATCAGCCCTGAATCATCAGCAATCACCATTTTCCCCAATGCCTTTGCTACAGACTCGGCCTTTAACACGGCATTTTCAGCAAAAGTTGCCCCCGTTTCCTCGATCTCCGCGATTTCCGGGTAGTCATGAAGTGTCCTTACGACATACCCATGGGGGCCAAATAAATTTTCAAACTCTTTCGCCTTGCCACGATTTTTTGTTGCAATGATTACTTCTTTCATAATTTATTTCTCCTCTTTTTCCACGCTGCTGCCCTTGATAAGCGCTGCTATCTCATCACCAAGAGCTTCCTTTTGATATTCAAACAACTCCAGTAACCCTTCCTGGGCTACCTTAATCAGTTCCTGAAGCTGGTCATATGAAAAAGTCGATTCCTCACCTGTTCCTTGCAGCTCAACAAATTCGCCATTGCCAGTCATGACTATATTCATATCTACTTCCGCATTTGAATCCTCGGCATAATTCAAATCAAGAACGGCCTGTTTATCGCTTAAAATACCAACACTTGTGGCGGCCAAAAAGTTACTGACCGGAAAGGTTTTAATGGACTTTTTTTCATACAGCTTGTGGAGGGCAATCGCCATTGCCACAAAAGCCCCGGTAATCGAAGCAGTTCTAGTTCCGCCATCTGCCTGGATGACATCGCAGTCGATCCACACCGTTCGTTCTCCGATCGCGTCAAGCGTTACGACCGATCTCAACGCCCGGCCAATTAAACGCTGGATTTCCATCGTCCGCCCGCTTACTTTCCCTTTTGAGGACTCCCTTATATTCCTTTGCTCCGTTGCCCTAGGAAGCATCGCATATTCCGCCGTAATCCAGCCTTTGCCTTCTCCACGCATAAACGGCGGCACCCTGTCCTCAATCGTTGCGGCACAGATAACCTTTGTATCTCCCACAGAAATGAGAACCGATCCTTCCGGCTGCTTAATATAATTCGTTTCGATATGTACAGGCCTTAATTGATTTCGTTCGCGTCCATCCACACGCATTCTCTGTTCCTCCTTTTGTTTTCCGCAGTTACTAGGGAATCGACAGTTATGTAGTGATTATCATTCATTATAACAATAAAGAAGAGGCGGCAAAAATTGGCGGCCTCTGGCTTATTCTTTATATAGTATATCAAAAAATTTTTTTTAAAAACTACCTGTGTTGACTTTTTCAGGACGGGTAACGGGTTCTGAAAGCTCTTCACCCTTATCATTGACAACGCCGGCTTCGCCATTCACCGTCACCGAAACGCTTTCTATCCCTTTTTGTTCGGTTAAAGACAGGACAAGAGCATTCAATAAATGCTGGGAAACGATTTTCTCTTCAGCACTTCCATAGACAGATTCATTGAAGTTTAACGTTACTGTTCTATCTTCAATCTTCGGCGCATCAAGCAGCTCTATATCGGGATCAAAATCAGAAAGCAGATTGGAGCTATAGCTAGGTCCCTTCACTAATTCATTCACAGCTGCTTCAACATTGTTGCCCACTTCATTTGAAACCCGGCGCGTTACAGGTACATAATAATACGCTCCTTCTTCACCACCAAGATAATAAACGGTGACAGCCTTAGTGTCTGCCGGATCGATCATTTCTGCTGTATCAAGATTGATTCCGTTCGCCCGGCTCAGTTCTTCGCCGATCGGAGTGCCGTTTACAGGCATTTCCTTTAATTCGTTCCCATTCATCTGCAGCTTGACCTTTTGGACGGAATCAAACTGTGTTAGCGTCCATGTAATGGCCTGGAGGATTTTAGGTTCGTCTTCAGCCTTATATTCCTGGAATTCCTTTGAAAAATTTACGGTAGCAACGCCGTCTTTTATATTGACTGAAACCGTCGTATCTGCAGGTAAAACTGCCCTGAATCCTTTAGGAAGAACTTCTGTTACTGGGCCGCCTTCGACAAGATACTCAAGCGCCTGTTTGGCGACTCCTTCGGCTTTTGGCAAATCGAGTGTCTGTGCGGTAACATAGCCTTTTTCATCGATTAAGTACAACTCTGTCGGGACGGTCGTTTCTGCAGCGTCCTTATCTCCGGCCATTTTCTCTGTTTGATCACCTGTTTCTGCTGATTCATCTGTTTCTGTTTCTGCCTCCTCCCCGTACGTTGCTTCTTGAGGCGGATCAATCTTCTCCTCTCCGCCAAACAATCCGCAGCCGGACAAAAACACGGATGACATAAATATGGCCGAAACAAAAGTTGTTTTTTTATGTTTAGACATTTAAATCCCTCCTAAGACAGTTTGTACTAAAAGTATACGAGCCTCTTTTTAAATTAGACCGTCTTTTGGAAGAAAATTTGGCATACGCCAATCATGAACTCTTTTTTTGGGCAGGCAAGCTTGTTTCTATAGTAAAAAAAGGCACCCCATGGCACCTTTTTTCCTAATTTTGACCCGACTCCTTTGGCCGCCAAAACCGCTTTATCTTATCTTTAATTTTTCCCCGGGCCGAACCCTTTTTGTGAAATTAACAAATTCACATCATCCAGTTCATCTTTGAGCATTTTTAAGACGACTTTATATGCTGTTGGGTTATACCATTTTTCCAATCCCATTTGTTCATATATCTGATAAATCCCCAGCTTTTCTGTTCGTTTCCCCCCGCCTCCATCTCCCATCCAATAATCATCCAATGTTACCCGGCTGGCGATGTTTTTTAGTTTTTTGGGGAACTCCTTAGAACAAGGCAGCAACGGGGCAATCGTTGCTTGTGTCAGTATTCCTGCATCCGTTATCTTTTGTAAAGCGTTCATTCGGGCAGGGATAGGCGGAGCTGAAGGTGAAAATGCCTTTCTGACTTCTTCCTTATCCGTTTCAATCGTCATCGACACTCTGATTCTGTCACCAAACTGTTTAAATAGGTCAATGTCCCGCGTGACTAACGGTGAGCGGGTTTGGACAAACAGAAAATCAGGCTGTTCATCCAGCATCACTTCCAACAAGCTCCTTGTTAATTTCGTTTTGGCTTCAATCGGCTGATACGGATCGGTAGCAGATGACATAAACAAGGTTACCGGCCCTTTTTTCTTCGCTTTTACAAGCTCTTTTCTTAAAAGTTCAGCAGCATTTGTTTTAATATCAACCCATGTTCCCCATTCTTCTTCACGGTAAAGGGACACAGGCAGTTGTCTGACGTAACAATACTTGCATGCGAAAGCACAACCGGCATACGGATTGATTGAATGAGAATACTCTTCCAACAAACCTCTTCCGGGAGTTAAAATACTCTTGGAAACAATATCTTTCAGTTGTATGTTCATGTTGATCACCTTTATTGTTGAATCATAAAGCATTTGTTTAATTGAAAAACGAACAATTATTGAAAATTAACATGGTATTATTCGTTTCATACGGAATCCTCCTGGGTTTATTAAAACAATTTAATTCGTTTTTCGGTTTTGCTTGATACATTGAGATATTTACTCAATTATATAACTTTTTGCCGAAATCCCAACGGTTATGCTCACTCATAAAAAAAAATACCACAAGAAACTGTGGTATCGCAGAAGTATATTCTTTTCATGTGCCAAGTTTGATCATCGTCACATTTCCAATTCTTTTCTTGAGCCATTGCGAAGCAATTTTGGTGAAAATCGCTCTTGAACCAGTGACAAAAAATTGGTGGTCAGGATCGTTGTCACTGCTGTTTAACATGCGATTATGATGAAGAATCGTGCTCACTTCCCGGGCTGTTTCTTCGCCGGAGCTGATTACCTTCACACCGCTTCCCATCGTATTTTTAATCAGTCCTTCGAGCAGGGGATAATGGGTACAGCCTAAAATCAACGTATCGAGCCCTTTATTTTTCAAGGGCTGCAGTGTTTCGGCAACGATTTTTTTGGCAACAGGGCCGGAAAATTCACCGCTCTCTACCAGTGGTACAAACTTCGGGCAGGCGAGGCTTTTGACAGCGACGCGCTTGTTAATCGACTTTAATGCTGTTTCGTAGGCACCGCTCTTGATCGTTCCTTCCGTGCCAATCACGCCGATCTGGTGGTTGTCTGTCACTTTCAATGCCGTTCTTGCACCAGGGTAAATGACACCAACGACCGGAATCGAAAGCTCGTTCCTAATCTCGTCCAGGACAACGGCAGTTGCTGTATTACAAGCGATCACGAGCATTTTAATATTTTTGGCAAGCAAAAATTGTGTCATTTCCCATGTAAAACGTTTTACTTCTTCACTGGATCTTGGACCATATGGACAGCGGGCTGTGTCGCCCACGTAATATATCTGTTCAGCCGGAAGCTGGCGCATGACCTCCTTGGCAACCGTCAGTCCGCCAACTCCCGAATCAATGATGCCTATCGGTTGTTTCAAAAATCTCGCCTCATTCTTCGCGCATATCTTGATGTAATCTCATTAAGTTATTTTTTAAAAGCAATACCTCTTCGCCGGAAAAATTGCGGAGCACTTCCCGCAAATAGGCTTGTCTTTTTTTTATGACCTCGTCAATCACCCTCTTGCCTTCTTCCAACAGGTGAATACGGACAACCCGGCGATCATTTGGGTCCTTTACCCTCATCACCAGACTGTTCTTTTCCATGCGATCAACAAGATCAGTTGTCGTACTGAAGGCTAAATACATCTTATTGGAAAGCTCCCCGATCGTCATATCACCGTCTTCAAAAAGCCATTGCAGGGCAACGAATTGAGGAGGAGTAATCGTATAATTGCTTAAAATCTCTCTTCCTTTTTGCTTGATGATTCCCGCTATGTAACGCAAATCTTTTTCAATATCTGCAACAATATTTGTTTCGCCTGCAGCGCTTTCTGTTTCGGCATTTTCATTCAAGCCATCGAGCTTCATAAGGCACAACTCCTCTATTAACAATCAACAGTTCTCTTTAGTTTCTTTTATTTTCTACCTTTTCAGCCGAAATTTCAAGATAGAAATAACAGGCAAGGAAGTAAGATTGTCCTTAAATGTGTAACCGGCCCCCTTAAAAAGGACGCCGGCATAAATCAAAGTTCTAGCTCTCCCATACGAAGGAGCTCTACAACGGCTTGTGAACGCCCCTTAACGCCAAGCTTTTGCATGGCATTGGAAATGTGATTGCGAACCGTTTTCTCGCTTATAAATAATTCACCAGCGATCTCTTTTGTTGTTTTGTCTTGTACTAACAGTTCGAATACTTCTCGTTCTCTTTTTGTGAGTAGTGGCTTGTGAGTATATTCATTCTCCTTCAAGTATTGTAACCCTCCTTGCCTTCGCCAGCCTTGAACCGCGGGGTGGGTATATATTTAGTCACCATATCATATGTAAACAAAAGAAATGGAGTGACTACATTCGCTTGACGGAGAGCCTTTTTATAAAAAATTGTACACCGAGCCTTTACGATTGGATTTTTTGCGAAGAACCGAGGAGCACCCTCGCTTCTTCAGACCATGGAACGCCTTTCCCTGTTTTCCTGGAGATCTGGACCATTGTTCCTCGTCCAACAAAACAAACTTCCCCATTCTTCTTTTTCCCCATGTAATGAAGATCGACCGAGGAATTCCCGATAGAGTCTGCTTTCACAAAAATATCTATTTGCTCGTCAAAAAACACCTGGTTCAAAAAGTCGCATTGCAGATCCGCTACAACCGGAATCGTCTCATTTCCGGTTTTTACCCATTCTTGCATAAAGCCTTTGCTTTTGAAAAACTCAATCCGTGCCTGTTCAAAATAAACAAATGGAACCGTATTGTTCAGGTGGCCAAACATATCCGTTTCGGAAAAACGGACTTGAACTGGAAAAGAAAAATCAAACTCTTCCTGCCAGGAATCCCATTCTTTAATATAGCTGAACTTCTTCATCTGCTTCCTCCCAAATAATGAATGGTTATTCATCTTTTCTCTTATTATATTGTTTTTCCGCCGCTTTGAAAACTATTTGGTAAACCGAAAAAACACCGACCAATGGTCCGGCCGGTGCTTAACATCCTATTTATCCAAACAAAACAACCTCTCTTCAAAATATGAAAAGAGGTTGTTTTTATCTTTATTAAGCTTGATCACTTCCAAAGAAGTTTTTAAAAGATTGGAAGGAAGTGTCGCGATTCAGTGCAGCAATCGACGTGGTCAACGGAATTCCCTTTGGACATGATTGGACACAGTTTTGTGAATTTCCGCAGTTGGCCAGCCCGCCGTCTCCCATAATCGCTTCGAGGCGTTCAGATTTGTTCATTTCACCGGTTGGGTGCGCATTGAACAAGCGAACCTGAGACAACGGTGCCGGACCGATAAAATCAGATTTGCTGTTGACGTTCGGACATGCTTCCAAACAAACGCCGCAAGTCATACATTTAGAAAGCTCGTATGCCCATTGCCGTTTTTTCTCAGGCATGCGCGGGCCTGGTCCTAAATCGTAGGTTCCATCGATTGGAATCCACGCTTTTACTTTTTTCAGAGAATCAAACATACGGCTCCGGTCGACCTGGAGGTCGCGGACTACCGGGAATGTCCGCATCGGCTCAAGGCGAATCGGCTGTTCAAGCTGGTCAACAAGAGCTGTACACGATTGGCGCGGTTTCCCGTTAATGACCATCGAACAGGCACCGCACACTTCCTCGAGACAGTTCATATCCCAGGCGACCGGGATTGTTTTTTCACCTTTCACATTAACGGGATTTCGGCGGATTTCCATCAATGCCGAAATCACGTTCATATTAGGTCGGTATTCCAGCTCAAAAGTCTCCTGGTAGGGGGCTTGATCAGGGCTATCCTGGCGTGTTATTTCAAAACGGACTGTTCTTGTCTCTGACATACCTTGTTACTCCCCTTTCTTCTTCGAGTAATCGCGCTTGCGCGGTGCGATTAGAGATGTATCAACATCTTCATAATGGAAAGCAGGTGCAGCTTTTGCATCGACGAACTTGGCCATCGTGGTTTTCAGGAATTCCTCATCGTTACGCTCAGGAAATTCCGGTTTATAATGGGCACCGCGGCTTTCATTACGGTTATAGGCACCAATCGTGATGACACGGGCGAGCTGCAGCATATTTTGCAGCTGCCTTGTGAACACCGCCCCCTGGTTGCTCCACTTGGCTGTATCATTAATATTGATATTTTGGTATCTTTCGAGCAGTTCAACTATTTTCTCATCGGTTTTTAAAAGCTTGTCATTTTGGCGGACAACCGTGACGTTATCTGTCATCCACTCACCGAGCTCCTTATGGAGAACATAGGCGTTTTCAGTTCCATTCAATGACATAATCTGGTTCCATTTTTCTTGCTCTTGCTGAACATAGTCGTCAAACAGTGCAGAAGAGATCGAATCAATGCTCTTTTCAAGGCCGTTGATATAACGGATCGCATTCGGGCCGGCAACCATTCCCCCGTATATCGCGGATAATAGCGAATTTGCACCAAGGCGGTTGGCGCCGTGCTGTGAATAATCACATTCACCGGCAGCAAATAAGCCCGGAATATTGGTCATCTGATCATAGTCGACCCATAAACCGCCCATTGAATAATGAACCGCAGGGAAGATCTTCATTGGGACCTTGCGCGGATCATCACCCATGAATTTTTCATAGATTTCGATAATTCCGCCGAGCTTTATATCAAGCTCTTTCGGATCTTTATGGGAAAGGTCAAGATAAACCATGTTTTCACCGTTGATTCCAAGCTTTTGATCGACACAGACATGGAAGATTTCTCTTGTTGCGATATCACGAGGAACAAGGTTTCCGTATGCCGGGTATTTTTCTTCAAGGAAATACCATGGTTTCCCGTCTTTATAGGTCCAGACGCGTCCGCCTTCACCGCGGGCAGATTCACTCATCAGGCGCAGCTTATCATCACCCGGGATCGCCGTCGGGTGGATTTGAATGAATTCGCCGTTCGCATAATAAGCTCCCTGCTGGTACACGATCGAAGCAGCAGAACCTGTATTGATAACAGAATTTGTTGATTTGCCAAAGATAATCCCTGGTCCGCCGGTCGCAAGAATAACAGCGTCGCCTGGAAATGATTTGATCTCCATCGTCTTCAGGTTTTGCGCAACGATTCCACGGCAAACACCATCCTCGTCGACAACAGAACCGAGAAACTCCCAGCCTTCGAATTTCGTAACAAGTCCTGACACCTCGTAGCGGCGCACCTGCTCGTCCAAAGCATAAAGCAGCTGCTGTCCTGTCGTAGCGCCGGCAAAAGCGGTGCGGTGATGCTGGGTTCCGCCAAAGCGGCGGAAGTCAAGCAGTCCTTCAGGTGTCCGGTTAAACATAACACCCATACGGTCTAAAAGGTGGATAATTCCCGGTGCCGCCTCTGTCATCGCTTTGACAGGAGGCTGATTGGCAAGGAAATCTCCCCCATATACAGTATCATCAAAGTGCTCCCACGGGGAGTCACCTTCACCTTTCGTATTAACTGCCCCATTGATGCCGCCCTGGGCACAAACAGAGTGGGAACGCTTCACCGGCACTAACGAAAATAACTCTACCGGCGTCCCCGCTTCCGCAACCTTAATGGCTGCCATTAAGCCGGCTAAACCGCCGCCTACTATGATCACTTTCCCTTTACTCATCGTGACTCACTCCCCAATCAGTAGTCCGTCCATATTAATCTATCGTTCTTGCATTTGTTTAAACAAAGGCGGTCAGCGCGCGAATTCCAATGATTGAAAGCGCAATGAACACTCCAAGCGTTACATATGTAGAAATTCTTTGAGAACGCGGACTTACGGTAATTCCCCAGCTGACAAAGAACGACCAAAGGCCGTTAGCAAAATGGAATACGGTCGAAATTACTCCGGCCACATAAAACCAGAACATTAATGGATTCGCGAGGATATTCTCCATCATCTCATAATTAACTTGGGCCCCGAAGGCAGCAGCAACACGTGTTTCCCAGACGTGCCACGCCACAAAAATCAGCGTAATGACACCTGAAACCCGCTGGAGCATAAACATCCAATTACGGAAATAACCGAACCTGCTGACATTATTATTTGCAGTAAAAGCAATATAAAGTCCATAAATTGCGTGAAACAGCAGCGGCAAGTAAATTAAAAAGACTTCAAGGAAAATCCTGAATGGTAGACTTTCCATAAAATGTGCTGCGTTATTGAAGGACTCTTCTCCCCCGGTCGCAAAATGATTCACTGTCAAGTGCTGGATTAGAAATAACCCGACCGGAATCACTCCCAGTAATGAATGCAATCTCCGGTAAACAAACTCCCGATTACCTGCCATGAACTTACCCCCCTATTTTTTAAAAGTGACGCTCAGGTTTTTCGACAATCCCCTTTTGCCGGACTGCACCCTATCAACATTGTAAAATATTAGGTTCATTTTTTTACAATTATGTGACATGTTCATTTTACTCCCATCAACATAGAGCGTCAAGAAAACGGATACACAAAAATGTCTATATAAATAAAATTTTTAAAATATATTGATATTATTCCAGAACAGTCAAAATCAGCTTGACCACATGTTATGCAGTAATAAAAAATTCAATTAAATGGTATTAAAACAGGGAAATCACTTGCAAAATAGTTTTTTTAGAAGTTTGCAATTTGTTGTTTAGAGGTATGGTAACGAATATATTAAAATAACAATATTTTCTTGTTACTCGCACAGTCTTTTTCTATAAAATTTAGCTTACATTCAGCGGGAATTGTATATAATATATTTATAGAAAGAGGGGAAGCGCATTGAGTATTATCTCAGCAACAGAACAAACGGAAGAAGATCTTCCAACTGTAACTGAATTCGGCTACGAACTGATTCGGGAAACGCTGCTAACCGAATTGCTTGGCAGCGATGCACCAGAAATTTTATACTGGGCGGGTAAGCGTTTAGCCCGTAAATACCCGTTAAAGAATTTTGCCGACATCGGCGCCTTTTTTAAACAGGCTGATTGGGGCATCCTTACGATTGAAAAAGAAACAAGACATGAACTGGAAGCCGATCTGTACAACGAGCGGATTTCAAAGAAATTAAAAATGAAAGATAGCGGACATTTCCAGCTGGAAGCCGGCTTCCTGGCCCAGCAGATTGAGATGCAAAAGAACGCTGTTGCAGAGGCATTTGTACATCCGCGTAAAAAAGGGGCAAAAGTCCATTTTACCGTTAAATGGGATATTAAAGATTCCATTGCTAGATAACATCACTTCAGTTAGTTATTCGTTTCCGCCGAATAAAAAAGCTTTTAAAGGTGCCTGCCCTTTGAAAGCTTTTTTATTGTTGATGCGGACGGCTCACACTTCCCCCTTACAGCTGGACCTTAGTCCCTGAAAGCTCAAATGCCTGATGCAAAGCTTCGGTCGCCTTCAGCATTTGTTGTTCCTCTACTACTGCCGAAACTTTTATTTCTGAAGTACTGACCATTTTAATTTGAATGCCGCTTGCCGCAAGCACCTCAAACATCTCAGCAGCCACACCCGGGTTTGAAATCATTCCTGAACCGACAATTGACACCTTGGCAAGGCCTGCTTCTGATTCGATTCTCTCGTAATTCAGCACAGTCTTGTTATTTGCAAGCACCTGCAAAGCCTCATGGAAATCTTCACTTTTAATTGAAAAAGACAGGTTTGTTGTATCGGCTGATGTCGTGCTTTGGATAATGATATCCACGTTGATGCGGTGTTTCGCCAGTGTTGAGAAAATGGTTGCCAGGCTTGTCAAAGAATTAGGCAGCCCAAACACCGTCATTCTGGTAATTTCATCTTCAAACGCCACCCCGCGTACAACTAAATTTTGTTCCATTGATACTTCCTCCTCGATGATTGTTCCTGCTTCACGTTCAATGCTGGATCGCACTTCCAGCGGGACGTGGTAATTTTTTGCAAATTCGACTGCGCGTGGATGAAGCACACCGGCACCTAAATTAGCCAGCTCAAGCATTTCGTCATAGGAGACGGAAAAAAGCTTGCGGGCCTCCTTTACATAGCGTGGATCTGTTGTGAAAACTCCTGTCACATCTGTGTATATATCGCATTTATCAGCATGCAATGCAGCTGCCAGAGCAACAGCGGTCGTATCCGATCCGCCCCGGCCAAGCGTCGTAATTTCGCCTGCTTCGGTTACTCCTTGAAATCCAGCGACAATGACAATATTCCCGTTCTTAAGCTGTTCCTGGATCCTTTCCTTTTTAACATCAAGGATGCGCGCGTTTCCATGAATGTGCTCCGTGGAAATTCCTGCCTGCCAGCCCGTAAAAGACACTGCTTCATGGCCTTTTTCATTTAAAGCCATTGATAACAGGGAAATCGTAATCTGCTCCCCGGTTGTCAGCAGCATATCCATTTCACGCTTATTTGGCTGCGCGGAAATTTGTTTGGCAAGACCGACGAGTTCATCGGTCGTTTTTCCCATTGCCGAAACGACGACAACAACATCATTACCCCTTTGTTTTTCTTCAATAACCCTTTCTGCTGCGTTCAAAATCCGTTCTACACTGCCAACCGAGGTTCCCCCAAATTTTTGAACAATTAATCCCACTGTTTCCCCTTCTTTCTCGTTAATTCATTAGTTGTTATCCGATCTCTTATCGGGACTATCACGCTTTTTTAAAGAGCCTATCCAGCTCCATTGCATCAGATTTTCCGTATTTCGCCAGACGAAATTAAGCAACAAAAAAAGCAATGAGATAACTATCCCATTGCTGTGACGGACGTAATCAATAATCGGAACAAGCAGTTTCAGGCTTGTTTCCGTAAAAATACGCATGCACAGTGAGATAGCTCTCCAAGACCATGTCTTGACAATCCTGCATTTTTTCAATTCAGGACCAGCAAAGAAACGAATGAGCATTTCTTCACTTCGGCAAATTTCCCTTTCAAAGCTTTTCATGGAAGCTCAATCTTCTCCAAGCTTTTACTGATGAAATTTGCACCTCTACCTTCACTTTAACGCTCTAAAGTGATGTGATATAAAAGTTTGATTTATTATAGCATAGATGCAGCCAAGCTGACAATGTCATTCCTGCAATTTTTCGAACAAATCTGCTGCTACATTCGCGGGGAGTCCGGTAGCAACCAATTCTTCCAGCGATGCTTCGCGCATTTTTTTCACAGATCCAAAATGCTTCAGCAAGCCTTTTTTCCGCTTGTCACCAATTCCCGGGATGTCATCAAGCAAGGACTGAAAAAGCCCTTTTCCGCGAATTTGACGATGAAAGGTAATCGCAAAGCGATGGACCTCGTCTTGGATACGCTGCAGCAAGTAAAATTCCTGGCTGTTCCTTTCAAGCGAAATGACCTGAAGCGGAGTTCCGAACAGGAGCTGGGAAGTCCGGTGTTTGTCATCCTTAACAAGACCGGAAATCGGTATATCGAGGCCGAGCTCATTTTCCAGCACATCTCTGACGGCTTCTATATGGCCCTTGCCACCGTCAATAATGATCAAATCAGGCAAAGGAAGTTCTTCCTTCAACACTCTCGAATATCGTCTCCTGACTACTTCTCGCATGGATTCATAGTCATCAGGCCCTTTGACTGTTTTTATTTTATACTTTCGGTATTCTCTCTTTTCCGCCTTTCCGTCAATAAAAACAACGAGTGCCGATACCGGGCTTGTTCCCTGGATATTCGAATTATCAAAAGCCTCAATCCGGTGCGGGGTATAGATGCCCAGCGTTGCACCAAGATTTTCGACTGCTTTAATCGTTCTTTCCTCATCGCGTTCGATCAGCGAAAATTTTTCCGCGAGCGCAATTTTCGCATTTTTCACGGCAAGCTTAACAAGCTCCTTTTTTTGTCCGCGCTGCGGCTTTAAGACCTTTACTTGAAGGAGTTCCTCCGCCATTTGTGTGTTAACCGAATCCGGCACTAATATTTCCTTCGGTTTAAAATGGTTCGCTTTTTCATAGAACTGCCCCAAATAGGTGAGCAGTTCTTCTTCCGGCTCGTTATAAATCGGAAACATCGAAACATCCCGTTCGATTAACTTGCCTTGCCTGACAAAAAAAACTTGCACACACATCCAGCCTTTATCAACTGCATAACCAAACACATCTCTGTCCGTAAAGTCGGTCGTCGTCATTTTTTGCTTTTCCATCGTCGCTTCGATATGGGCGATCTTGTCGCGGTATTCCTTCGCCCTTTCAAAATCAAGTTCTTCAGCTGCGGCAGCCATTTTCTCCGATAATTCCGCTTTAATTTCTTTGTAACCGCCATTGAGAAAGCGGATTATTTCATCGGTGATATTTTTATATTCATCTTCACCAATCGGATTCACACAAGGTGCCAAACACTGCCCGAGGTGGTAGTACAGGCAAACCCGATCAGGCAATGTCGAACATTTGCGGAGTGGATAGATTCTATCAAGAAGCCTTTTCGTTTCGTTGGCTGCCTGAACGTTCGGGTATGGGCCGAAGTACTTTCCCTTGTCCTTTTTCACGTTTCTCGTAATGATCAGCCGTGGATGTCGTTCGGCTGTCAGCTTGATAAACGGGTAGCTTTTGTCATCCTTCAGCATGACGTTATACTTTGGATCGTATTTCTTGATCAAGTTCAATTCAAGAATCAAGGCCTCAATATCCGATGAGGTCACGATATATTCGAAGTCTTCGATTTCGTTTACAAGCCTGAGCGTTTTCCCGTCATGCGAGCCGGTAAAATAGGAACGAACCCTGTTTTTCAAAACCTTCGCTTTTCCGACATAAATAATCGTCCCCTGCCGGTCTTTCATCAAATAACATCCGGGCTGGTCGGGAAGAAGCATCAGCTTATTTTTTATCATTTCATTCATTCTGTCCACCTCCTTTGTTGCTTTTCCATTTATATAAAGTGATGTCGGAATAAACTGGGTCAAATAATTCATTTGAGTGGAATTCCGCGACTTTTTCAAGCATTCCATCCAAATTTATTTCCTGGGCGTGAAATCCCTTGACAACCTTATCTGTTAGTAAAATATTCCGATCGGAATAAAAAGCGGAATCATGCTGGAATACTTGAAAAGTTTCGATCCGCTTATGGGGAAATGAAGCATCCAGGTATTTAAAAACCCTTGTTTCCTCCCATGTATAAACGACTATTTTCTGGTTGCTTTGTTTAAGATAGTTGGCCATTTGCACGACCGCCGGCTCATTTGTTGCCTGCTCTTTCACAAGCCTTGCAGATTGTACGACCTGAACTGCTAATATCATAACTAAAATCGCGGTTATGAGCGGGTTTTTCCGACGGGATAGCATAAAAACCAGTATAACAAAAAGGAATAACACCGTTAATGGGAGAATATGCCTTGGCTTATCAATATTTTGCGCAAGAAGCGCCCAAATAAAATAAAAACCGAACAATAAGGCCGGCATATGTAAAAATTGGCTTTGCAAAAAAAATTTCAACCTGAATCCATACAGAAATAACAAAATAAGCAATCCATACAAACAGCCGAGTACCACCGATTGAGCGGAAATTCCCGTCCAAAAGAAATTGTCGAAAACGAGCTGACCGGCCCTGGCGGCTACAGATTCACTTCCAGGTGCGACGGCGCCACCCCAGCTCTGAAAATGTCCACTTGTAAAGCCAAGCGACAGTTTTAAGAATCCGGACATACCACCTTCCGACACAATAATCGCTATCACCCATACGAGCTGAAAAACGATCGCCACTACAGATAATCCAAAGACTTCCTTGAGTGAAAGCCGGTTCGTTTTCCATTTTATATAAAAAAGGTAGATGACACCGATTGAAAAGGGCAGATAAGATAGGCGAATGCCTAAAATGATGCTTAACAAAAAAAGCGGCACGATCATGAACCATCTCCGCTCTTTGATCAAAGAGATTTCCAGGCTCCACAAGTACCACCATAAAAACGCAAGCGCAGCACCTTCCGAGATCGGCTGGTTTACCATGACAATACAAAAGCTTGCAGTGTATAACACGGCAGTCATCAACGCAGAAAACTCGCTGGCAAGATAGACCCTTGTTAACCTGTATATAGGGTACAGGGCACTCACGTAACAAAGTATATTAAAAATCGTCAATGCCTGGGACGGATTTTCGATGAACAAGTGGATAAACTTTCCCCCTAAAATAAAATAGGGATAGCCGGGAAAATGGGGCTGCATAGCCATTATATCGTATCTTTGCAATCCAAGGGTGAAATCTACCTGATCCCATGTCGACGCAAACGGATTGACGTAAATAAGCTGAACGACAATCACCGTAGTGATCGAAGCCAGGCTGAAGAAGTATAGGATGGCCGGGGACAAGAAATTGCGTCCGGCCAGATCACGAATCTTTTGCAAATCATCACCATCTTTACGTGTCTTCAATACAAAAAGTACAAGGCAGATTACCTTGTACTTTTTGTTATTTCACTTGGGCGTCCAACTCGTCCATTATCGGATTTTCTTCCATACGTGCCTTGTGTTCCGCTGGACGGCTTTGCCGGGGTGAGGTCAGCAGGTATATCGCTGTAAAGTAGCCGAAATAGGCGATCACTTCTTCAATTGACGGCATCGAGGAATAGCCAAACAATGCTTTCAGGAAAATGCCAATTTCACCTGACAACAATGGTGCTGTTCCATGATCGCGAAGATAGTGGCTGTAATCAATCGGATGCTCAGGTAAAAACCAGGTAATATCGTACAGATGGGGAATGACGCTTCCGATAATATTTAAATCCTGCATCATTGAAATCGCCTGGACAAGCAATCCTGCCGAGATCAAAATAATAAACGCCCCGGTCACTCTAAAGAATGATTTAAGTGGAACACGCATTGTACCCTTGAAGAATACATAAGCGACGACCGCGGCCAATACCGTTCCGGTGATCGCTCCCCAGCCCTGCATGGCGGCCCCAATGTTTCCGCCGGTAATTGCAGCAAAGAAAAATACTGTCTCAACGCCTTCCCGCAATACAACAAGAAAGGAATGGATGACCATGCCAACAATATTGCCAGTAGATATAAACCGGTCCATCTTGCCTTCCATTTCCCCTTTTAAATCGCGGCTGTGCTTTGCCATCCAGAATACCATTTGGGTTAGCAAGATTGTCGAAACGATCATAATGCTGACTTTTAAGTACATTTCACTACCCATTGCCGCAAAACCGGTAAAGACAACCTGGAATAACATAGCTACACCAATGCTCGCTATCACGGCGAGACCCGCTCCCAGCCAGACAAACTTTGTGTATTTACCGTTATCCATTCTTTTCAGGTAAGTCGTAATAATTCCCACGATCAACAAGGCTTCAAAAACTTCGCGGAACGTGATCAACAGCGCCTGGATTTCCACTATGCTTTCCCCTTCCCAAGATGTTTTCTATTTTTGGTCCGGTTTTAATGCCGGATTATTTCAATTTTCTTTTTCTGAGAGTGAAACCTGTTACACCAGCAATGATTGCAACAATCAAAACGAGCGGAATCCAATTTCGCAAGTTGGATAGATCGGTCCAGTCCTTTTTGCCCGAAGCCGTTTCAGTGTTGTTTTCACTTTCAGTAAAATGGCCTACTTCGAGGCTTTCGATGTTGTACTCTTCTTGCAGTGTTGCTAAAATCGTTTCCTTGCTGGATTTGAAGGCTTCAATATCTGATTCCTTCTTGCCGACTCCGAACAATCCCGGGTTCCCAAGAGCGTTTAAAGCAGCATCAAATTCAGCTCTCAGCTTATTATCGGTTTCCGGATGTTCCGCCTCAATTTTAGGAGATAACGCTTCATATGTAGCAAAACCCTTTGCGAGCAGTTTCTTGCTTGTGTCATATTCATTAAAATTTTGCTCAATGCCTTCAAGCCGCCTTGCGATATTTAAGACGAGCAGCTTCTCCATGTTTTCTGTTACGCCTTCTTTATTTTCCTCTTCTAAATCGTTTAGGATCACTTCGGAAGGCTCAGGCCCCATGTGCATATCAACTTCCTCTTGTACCGTTTCATAAAGAGCTTTGGCAGAAGCAAAATTTGGAGGGGATTCATCTAATTTAATCATCATTTCTTTGTAAACTTCCGCGAGTTTTTCTTCATTCGGATCGCCATATGAATAGGCAAATGACTGATTAACCCCGATGCTTGCACAAATAAATATAGCTGTTAAACATAAAAATAGATATTTTTTCATTGCTTTCCCTCCATTACTAATGATAATGATTATCAATATTAATGTCAATCCAGTTTTAGATATTTTCTCAGAAATATCACATTTTTTATAATGAAAATGCTTTTTACCTGGAAGGGCTTATTTTTTCATCCGTTAATGCATTTGAATTGCGATCTATGACCACCTTTTTGACAGGCCTGCGCATTTCTTGCCATATCGCTGGCAACACGGAACCGATGTAAGCCTTGAATTTGATAAAAGAGTCGCCCGTTGTCCTAACATGATATTGGATTGGAATCTCCTTGACCCGAAATCCTTTCCTGACAAGATTCAATGTTAGCACCTGGGCATAGTTGTAGTCATGGATGATTTCGGCGTGCTCAATCGCTTGTCTGGAAAAAGCCCGCATGCCGGACTGGCCGTCAAAAATGATTTTTCTAATCAATAAGCATTGCAGAAAAGTAAAAAAATAATTTCCGAGGCGCCGGTGCAGCTTCATCCCGTTTATCGTCCCGCGAAACCGGGAACCCATTGTATAATCAGCTTCCCCTGAAAAAATCGGTTTTATCAACTCAGGGATTTGTTCCGGGGGATACTCACCGTCCGCATCGATCATGACCCCAATGTCGGCCCCCCGTTTCCAGCATTCCTGCAGGGCCGCGCGCACCGCAGCACCCAACCCTTTATTTTCTTTAAAGCTTACAATACAATCTGCCCCTGCTTCCTTCGCAATGGTGGTGGTTTGATCTTTGGAACCATCGTCGATGACAAGAACCTTGACATCGACCTGTGAATGAAAATTGCGGGGAATGCGGGCAATCACATCTCCAATCACAGCTTCCTCATTGTATGCCGGTAAAAAAACAATCACTTGCTGTTTACGCATGTTTGCACTCTTCCTTTGGTTCATGCAGCGCTTCAAGCAAAACTTTGCCGCGGCTATGATCAGGATATGGAGCCCCCAGCAAATAAGCGATTGTTGGGGCGACCGATACAAGGCTATGTTTATCTTCCACTTTCTTACCCTTTAAAATCTCAGGACCGTTCATGAAAAATGGTACAAACCGTTCCCCTTCGTCTAAGTGGCCGTGGCCGCCGATGCCATCTGCTTGCCCATGGTCTGCACAGACGATGAGCGTCGTATTTTTCATTTTACCTTCCTTATCGAGCCACGCTACAAAATTTTCAACAAGGGCATCGGCTTCCTGAATTTTATCGATATATTCATCATAGAGGACTCCTCTGCTGTGCCCTGTTTGGTCGGTTGCGATCATTTGCACGACTAGCAAATCGGGATCCTGCTCCTTCATGATTTTCTTGGCGCGCTCGATAATATTCGGGTCTGCTTGATCATTGTGCATAACAGCCGTTACCGTTTCAACATCATCGCCCATCGAATCTACTAAGTGGGCAATTCCGAGCAGGCGTCCCTTTTTGCCGATTTTTCTGAGTGAATCAAAGATGCTTTCCACTTTAATCCCCAGCTTCCAGACCATGTTTGACTTAATCCCATGTTCATAAGGGTATGTTCCGGTAAACATCGAAGTGAAACAAACAACTGTCCTGGCCGGATACACTGTCTCCATATTCATAAATTCCGTTCCGTTTTCCTTCAGAGAATCCAGAAACGGAGTTTTAGCTTCAGAAAACCGTTCTTTCCTCATTCCGTCGATCACGATCACGACCACTTTATCGGACAGAGGCTTTCCCGGAGGATGGTCCGCACTCGTATACCCGGGATTCATCTTTGGTTTCCAGTCAAACAAATTCCTGTGCAGGATGACGGTAAATATAAAAACAAATCCATAAAAAAGCGCTAATCCAATCAGGCCGTCAGCTGACAGGGCGACACCATTTTGATAGGCCATTTCCCAGACTGACAAAATCAGAAACAATTTGGGCAGCTGTTCCTGGGCATTGCCGCTTGTGGAATCACTGTTTTTCAGCACAAGCTTCCAAAAACGTGTAAAGTTCAGCCACGATGTTCCAATTCTTAAGTGGTAATACAATGTTCCCCAAAAAAATATCGTAAAGAAAAAATAGAGAGCTGTAGCAAATAACAGCAGGGGCACGCTCACTGTGTTCCAAACTATTAGATAAACAACGAACGGCATCCATAAATAATTTCGTAAAAATAATGGAAAGTCATAAATAAAATAAGCGACCAGGAGCGGAATAACGATCAAGAATGAAATAAATAAAGCATATAATTTTCCGCTATCAAACAGATCCGCAAAATGAAACAGAAGCATCGTCCCGATCACAAAAATAGGTGTAAAAGGTTTTCCCTCATTTAAGAGATTCCAGCATCTTGCAGCAATTTTTTCAAACGTCGAAGCACTTTTCATGCTCCTTCACCCTCTCCGTTTTATCAATGTTTTTATGATTTTTAGCGAAACCGGAAATACCATTAAGCTCGCGGCTCCGGCCAAGTAAGAGAAAAGAAATTTAATGCCATGGGTTAAAAGCGCCACTGTGTATCCTTCTTTTAGTGAAAAACCTACTAAATTTAAGGCAAATGACATAATCGCTTCATAGCTTGCAATCCCACCCGGGGTCATTTGAAATACTTGTCCGGCAATTGTGATACTATTTATCCAAACAGCTTCAAAAATCGAGATCTTCCCGCCAAGAGCAAAAACAGTCCCAAATAGAACTGCTGCTTCCAACAGCCAGCTTGTCAACGTCAATAGAAAAATCGACAGGCTGTTGAAGCCTGAAAATGCCTGTTTTAGCAATAAGAAATGGCGGTCGACGATTGCGGGAAACTTTTTCTTAATATAAATAAAAGCTGTTAAACCTGAGATAAGAATAAACAAAAGTAATAAATACGGGATCTTATATCCAACATCAAATACAAAAATCCCAGCCAATGCTATTATGGAAAGGCAAGCCATATCGAGTGTTCTCAGGATGATGACCGAATGAATCGCTTCTTCTGCCGTAATATGTTTATCCCTTGCAGGAAGGACGCCTGCGCGTACGATATCCCCTGCTTTAACGGGAATAATGTGATTGACCAACAGGCTGTAAAATAAGCCGAGCAGGCAGGAGGTGAATCTCGGCCTTCCGTTTAAATATACTTTCCAGGCTGCGGCTTTTAAGACAAACGATAGCAAATAAACCGTTGTGACAGCTATCACAATTCCCGGCTTATGCCAGAGTTGTTTCCAGCCGGCCGATAAATATCCCCAGTCAAAAAAATAATAGGTGAGCATCAAAAAAACAAGCAACAAAAGGATAGCAAGGATCTTTTTAAAGGAAGCTTTCATATTGCTTTGCCCATTCGATGGTTCTCGCGATTCCGGTCTGAAAATCAACAGAAGGTTGATACCCCAAGTGAATTCCCGCTTTGGTAATATCCGCCCAGGTTGAATGGACATCCCCTTTCCGCCAGACTTCCCGCTTGACTTTCATGTTTGGGAAATACGTTTTCAACTCATTTATCAGCGTGTCCATCGAAACAGGCCTTCCTGAACCAATATTGAGGACTTCGCTGCTGTCCAGCCTGGTCAGCGCATAGTAAATTCCGGTAATAATATCATCAATGTATGTATAGTCCCTCGCGCTGCCATTTCCGTATACGCTAATGTGTTCAGATTTTAGCAATTTCTTAATAAATGAGGAAATGGCCATATCCGGCCGTCCCCATGGACCGTATACCGTAAAAAAGCGCAAGATCTTAACGGGAAAACCATATAGATGCTCATATACACGGCAAAACGCTTCTGCTGAATACTTTGATGCAGCATATGGCGAAATCACATTTCCTTTTGCCATCTCTTCATGACAGGGCATTTCGTGAACGTTTCCGTATACTGATGACGAAGAAGCAAAGATGAACTGCGAGATATTTGACTTGCCGGAAGCTTCCAAAACATTAATAGTCGCTTTTATATCATAATCAACATACTTGAGTGGGTTCATAATCGAATAGGCAACCCCCGGCAATGCCGCAAGATGGATAACCGCTTCTGGAGATATCAGCTGGAAGATGGTCAGTGTTTCCTCGCTGTTCAATAGATCAACATGATGGAATTTGAAATCTCCGGCGTTTTGTATATTTCGGAGATGCTGTTTTTTCCGCTCAGGAGAATAATAAGAGTGAAGATTATCGACAATCGTCACTTCATGTTGTTCGTTAATTAACCTCTGCGCCAGATGGCTCCCGATAAATCCAGCTCCGCCGGTTACTAAGACTTTCATAATGCGCACCTCTTTAAATAATCTAACACATACCAATCTACCATAAGAGGAATGATACTCCCAACTGTTTCTGGCAGTAAAAAAAGAAAGCCGCAGCATTTTGCGGCCTTCATTACATTATTGAATCAGCTGATCTACCGCTTCGATGACAGTCGCAGCGGTGGCTTTAGCTTCCTCTGGTTTATTGTCAGCAATCAAATTATAAAATTCTTCTGCTGCTGTTAAAGTTTCAGCAGCTTTCTGTTCGCCAAGCTTCTTAGTTAATTCCTGTTCAAGTGCTTTTAAAAACATATTTCCTTCTAGCGCTTCGGTTTTTGCTTCGATTGCCTCTGCAGCTTGTGGAGCCTTTTCATAATACCCCTTAATTTTTCCCGCTATCGCTTTAGCAAATAGGGAACTTACTTCTTCCGCTTTTATCGTTGACGGATCAGTCGTATTCAAAGAGAAAATCTCATCAAGTTTCGCTGTTGCAGCTTCATCTCCGCCGGACAATGATTGTTTAATTGCCTGAAGGAAGCCCCAAGCTTCTACTTGCATAATTTTTAATTCACTGGCATTCTTGCCCTCTTTGACTGCGGCTTCAATTTTTTCAGCATAGGAATTTGCGGCGAGGTAATAGCTTCTGTAAATGGATTTATCCGTTAATTGGACATAAACGCCAAAGTCCTCAGCTTTATTCGCGTTCAATGCCTCTTCCTGTGCAGACAGTCCAGAATTGATATTTTCAACAATGCTGGATTCACCTGCTAATTGATAGTATTCATCCCGTTTTGCTGCAGTTGGGATAAAAATTTGATTGGCAAGGTATTTAATTTGTTCAAATAAAAGCTTTGCATCTTCTTGTTTTCCTTCAGTAACCGCGGTTGCTGCTTCTTTTTGCAATGACTTTTGTTTTTGATAAAAATAAGATTGAGTTAGCTTGTCGACTAATTGTTTAGCTAGGACTGGCTCCAATTCGCCGGATTTGCCCGCAGCAATCGCGGTTTGGATTGCTTGGTCATATTCGCCATTAATTTCGCTGACAGGGCCTTGAAGTCCACCATTATATTTTTCTAAAACGAGATCCCAGTCAACTGGCTGGCCTGCCGTTGCTTTATCGAGTTCTGTTTTTATTTCTGTAAATACGGCTGTTTGTTTGGCGGTGTCTGTTTCTTCAATGTTTACTTCCTTAGTTTCTTCCGATTCTGCAGTCTCTTCTTTTGGCTTTTGCTCGGTCTTTTCAGCGCTGCCACCCGTATTGCATCCTGTTAAGGCAATGCTGGCAATTAAAAAACTGGCAAAAATTCGTTTTAAGTCCCTCTTTTTCATTGGTTTCTCCCACCTAATATGTAATTTATAATTGATAATGATTTTCATTAGTAATTATAATCGATAATGATTTTCATCGTCAATGGTTTTCTTAAAAAAAGTATGTCCAAATATAAACAAAAAAAGGGGCGATCCAGCATGGCTTTGTAATGCCATATCAAACCGCTCCTTTCGGCTATAAATCTTTCACTTGGCCAATTAACACTATACCCGGTTTCGGCTCAGACCGGATATTAAATGAAAAAGCAGCCCTGATATGGACTGCTTTCACTATTACAGGTGCTGATTCAGCTTTTCAGCAAGTGCTTCTTTCGGCTGAAAACCGATAACTTTGTCGACTGCTTCACCGTTTTTAAATACGATTAGAGTTGGGATACTCATTACACCAAATTTTGCTGCTGTTTCCTGATTTTCATCTACATCTAATTTCACGATTTTTACTTTATCGCCCAATTCAGAGTCAAGCTCTTCAAGAACCGGTGCAATCATTTTACAAGGTCCGCACCAAGGCGCCCAGAAATCCGCCAATACGATACCTTCGCTTGTGTCTTCAGTAAAACTTTGATCTGTTGCATGTATGATTGCCATAATGTCTTCCTCCTATTTTAGTAAGCCTTTAATGGTTTGAATTATAACATTGATAACTTTTGCTTGCGAATAATTTGCTTAGTGCTGACTCTTACTAGCGTTCCCTATCTTTAATTTGGACAAACATCTTTTATGAGCCGCTTTTAATGCGTTTAAGATGTAATCCGGTAAAAAAACAAGACAGGTCTAATGACCTGCCCGACTTTTCCCGAAGATTAAGAATGAACTTTCAGCTTCTTGAATTCCTCTGTCAGCATTGGCACGACTTCAAACAAATCACCGACTATTCCATAATCGGCCACTTTGAAAATATTTGCTTCCGGATCTTTATTGATCGCGACAATGACCTTTGAATTGGACATTCCCGCTAAATGCTGGATTGCGCCCGATATTCCGCATGCAATGTAAAGGTCTGGAGTGACAACCTTTCCTGTTTGGCCAATCTGCAAGGAATAATCGCAATATTCCGCATCACAAGCACCGCGTGAAGCGCCGACAGCGCCTCCGAGCACTTGGGCCAGTTCCTTTAACGGTTCGAAGCCGTCTTCGCTTTTTACGCCGCGCCCGCCGGCGACCACTACTTTTGCTTCTGACAAATCGACGCCTTCACTTGCTTTGCGGACAACATCCTTAATAACTGTACTCAGATCGGTAATTTCAACAGCTAGAGAAGATACATCGCCTGCGCGTGCTTCATCCTTTGCAAGCGGGTCAATATTGTTAGGGCGGATCGTTGCAAAAATAATGCCCTCAGTAATAATTTTCTTTTCAAAAGCTTTTCCTGAATAAATCGGACGTGTGAATACGAGGTTGCCGCCTGCTGCCTCGACCGCCGTAACATCAGAGATAAGACCGGAATCAAGCTTGGCTGCAATTTTTGGAGACAAGTCTTTTCCAAGCGCAGTATGGCCAAAGATAAGTCCTTCCGGCTGTTCCGATTCAATAACAGCCATCAATGCCTGTGCATAACCATCTGACGTATATTGGCCCAATTTTTCATTTTCAACGATTACGACCCGGTCCGCACCATACTGGATGAATTCTTCCCCTAAAGCGCTTACAGAACTGCCGACAAGAACACCAACTACCTCACCGCCTTCTGCTACTGATTTCCCTGCAGCAGCCGCCTCAAACGAAACGTTGCGCAATGATCCGTCACGGACTTCGCCTAACACTAATACTTTTCTGGTCATATATGTTTTACCCCCTGATTTTTATTTAAAAATTCCGATTTCTTGTTTGCCGGAAGTCCCAGCTTCGGATCGCCGTGTTAGACGACTTTTGCCTCAGTGTGAAGAAGGCTGACAAGCTCTTTTACCTGGTCTCCCAAGTCACCTTCAAGCACCTTTCCGGCATCTTTTTGAGGTGGAAGATAAATTTCAATTGTTTTCGTCTTCGCTTCGACGTCATCTTCGTCCAGATCAAGATCATCGAGTTCAAGCTCGTCAAACGGTTTCTTTTTCGCCTTCATGATTCCCGGAAGAGAAGGATAGCGCGGTTCATTCAGTCCTTGCTGTGCCGTGACAAGCAGCGGAAGGCTTGTTTCTATTACTTCCGAATCTCCTTCGACATCACGGACAACGGTGACAGTGCCGCCATCAATGCTAAGCTTTGTAATCGTGGTTACATAGGAGATTCCCAATAGTTCTCCAACGCGTGGGCCAACCTGGCCGGAACCGCCATCGATCGCCACGTTCCCTCCCAAAATCAGGTCTGCTTCTTTATCCTTTAAGTATTCAGCTAAAATTTTTGCTGTTGTAAACTGGTCACCGTATTCAAGGTCATCCTCTGTATTGATGAGAACAGCCTTGTCTGCGCCCATTGCCAAGGCAGTGCGCAGCTGTTTTTCTGCTTCTTCATTACCTACCGAAATAACGGTTACTTCTCCGCCATGAGCATCACGAACCTGAATCGCTTCTTCTATCGCATATTCATCGTAAGGGTTGATAATAAACTCTGCACCATCTTCATTGATTTTCCCGCCGGAAATCGTAATTTTCTCTTCAGTATCAAAAGTTCTTTTCATCAACACGTAAATGTTCATTGTGTCCCCTCCAAAATAAATTTATGGCAAATTGCATAGCTTACTTTCCCTTGAACTCCGGTTCGCGCTTCTCGATAAATGCCTTGATTCCTTCCTGTCCATCCTCGGACATAAAAACTTTGCCGAAAAGCTCTGCCTCCTTTTGGACGCCGCTGTGAAATTCACTTGTTTTTTCGTAATTTAAAAGCTCGATTGCTGCTTTGACGGAAACAGGGCTTTTTTTCGCAATTTTTTTAGCGATTTTATAAGCGTTTTCGAGCAGCTCCCCTTCCGGATAGGCATGGTTGGCGAGTCCAAATTGGACGGCCTCAACACCGGTGATCGGGTCACTCGTCAACAGCATTTCCGCAGCCCTTGCCACACCGACATAGCGGGGCAGCCGTTGCGATCCGGCAAAACCGGGAACCAATCCAAGCTGCAGCTCTGGGAGCCCTAGCTTTGCAGTCTCGGTGACAAGACGGAAGTGGCAGGCCATTGCAAGTTCAAGACCTCCGCCAAGAGCTGCACCATGAATCGCGGCAATAATCGGCTTTGGAAATTGCTCCATCCGCTCAAACAATTGCTGCCCATAGCCTGCCAACACGGCAAACTCTTCACCCGTTTCGATGGTTGTGAATTCCTTAATATCTGCCCCAGCCGAGAAAAAGCGTCCTTCTCCGTGAATAAGAACTACCCTGACATCATCATTGAACTCAATCTCGTCCAATACGGCCGAAAGCTCTTTCAAAACGCCTGAAGAAAGGGCATTGGCCGGCGGCCGTTCAAGCATAATCGTTGCGACTCGATCAGAGCTGGACCATTTTAAAAATTCCATTATCATTCCTCCTCGTATAAATCTTGCAGATTAATGCCCCGCGTTTCCGCAGCCATTGACGAGCAGACGGTGGACAGGGCCGGCCAATGCGGTAAGATCGTATTTTTGCTCGTTCATTACCCAGGTTGTCACCGTTTCGTCCATCGTTCCAAAAATCATTTGCCTGGCAAGCCGGACATCAAGATCGCTTGAAAACTCACCATTTTCCTTGCCCTCCAAGAGAATCTTATCTACTACTTGCAAGTAACCTTTTAACACTTCATTGATTTTTAAACGTAAATCTTTATTTGACTGCCTCAGCTCAAGCTGGGTGACAATCGCCAGATGGTGATCCTCTGACAGCATCCTGAAATGGTTTTCGACCATCACTAATAATTTCTCTGCAGCCTGTTCTTTTCCTGCAATCATTTGTTCGATTTTTTCCACAAAGTCACCCATTTTCTCTTGAAAGAGGGAAATTAAGATGTCTTCTTTGTTTTTGAAGTATAGATAAATCGTTCCGTCAGCCACGCCCGCCTGCTTGGCGATTTTAGATACCTGGGCTTGATGGTAGCCGTTTTCGGCAATGATGATGACCGCGGCATCGATGATCTGCATGTATTTCGGCTTACTTTTTTTCAAGCCGCTGCCCCCTTTCAAAAAATGCTGACTTTGTTTTTTCAAAACTGTCATATTGAAAAACCACTCTCCATAATTATCAATAAAAAAGTGCAACCTATAAAAATATGAATGAATAGTCATTCATATTTTTATAATAGTTGCACAAAAGTTTTCTGTCAAGAAAATATCTGTTTATTTCATTTGATCTTGTCTAGTTTATTATGACAGTCTGTGAACAGGCTGGCAAGCATTGCCTGTTTGAATTAAAGAGCCGTGATCATCACAGAAAAAATAATTAAGCTTGTTTTTTCTCTTCTTCTTCAAACCGCTTTTTCTCTTCCTCTACAAGTGCTCTCCTTAAAATTTTCCCTACCGCTGTCTTTGGAAGCTCACTTCTGAATTCATACACTCTTGGAACTTTGTAAGCTGCCAAATGCTTGCGGGCAAATTCATCCAATTCTGCACTGGATAAAGAGGAACCTTCTTTTAAAACAACGTATGCTTTTACCGTTTCCCCGCGGTACGGATCAGGAATGCCTGCGGCAACGACTTCCTGGACATCAGGGTGCTCATAAAGGACTTCTTCAATTTCACGAGGATAAATATTAAAGCCTCCAGCAATAATCATGTCCTTCTTCCGGTCAACAACGTAAAAATATCCATCATCATCCATATAACCAAGATCTCCGGTCAACAGCCAGCCATCCTTCAATGTTTGTGCCGTATCTTCCGGACGGTTCCAGTAGCCCTTCATTACTTGAGGCCCTTTCACGGCAATTTCGCCGATTTCCCCTGGCGGAAGCGGTTCCCCGGTTTCCATTGAAAGAACTGTACTGTCCGTATCAGGCCACGGAACTCCAATACTGCCTTTAACCCGTGGACGGTCCCATAAGAAATTCGCATGCGTGACCGGGGAAGATTCCGTCAAGCCGTAGCCTTCGACCAGTTTTCCGCCGGTTGCTTGTTCAAAGTTTTGCTGAACCTCGACAGGTAGCGGGGCAGAGCCACTTATGCACGAATCAATTGAAGATAGATCGTATTTTTGTAAATCCGGATGGTTTAATAGGCCAATATAAACGGTTGGAGCACCTGGAAACAATGTTGGACGCTGCTTCTGGATTGTCTTTAAGGTGGTTTCCGCGTCAAACTTTGGAAGCAACACCATTTTGTAAGCCTGCATGACAGACAACAAAAGGACAGTAGTCATCCCATACACGTGAAAAAACGGTAAAATTCCGAGGACAATTTCCTCGCCACGCTTGCACTTATAAAGCCAGGCCTGGCACATTACCGCATTGGCGATAAGGTTTTTATGGGTCAACATCACCCCTTTTGGAAATCCGGTTGTTCCGCCGGTGTATTGAAGCAAAGCGAGATCTTCTTCATAATCAAATTCATGTTCTGCAATCGGCCTCAGCGGCTGTTTAAGTATTTCTGCCAGCAAATGATGGTTCCCTTCATGCTTCACGTTGACTACTATTCCGTATTGCTTTTTCTGAATAAACGGATAAACAAGATTTTTTGGAAACGGGAGATAATCTTTGATAGCGGTTACAATTATGTGCTCAAGATCAGTCTTCGGCATCACCTTCGTTACCCTCGGGAATAAGATATCAAGGGTAATAATTACTTTTGCTCCTGAATCCTTCATTTGGTATTCAAGCTCCCGCTCCATATAGAGCGGATTTGTTTGAACAACAATAGCTCCTGCCTGCAATATCCCGTAATAGACAATCACCGCCGAAGGGGTGTTTGGAAGCATAATTGCAACCCTGTCGCCCTTTTTGATGCCCAGGCTTTGCAAATAACCGGCAAACTTGCGTGCTGAGTCATAAACCTGTTGATAAGTCAGCTCTTTTCCCATGAAGTGAATGGCTGGTTTTTCGGGAAACTCCTCTGCAGCCCGTGTTAAATACTGATGGACTGGCTCATTACTGTAAGTAAGGGTCGAGGGGATTTCTTCCGGGTAATGTTTGATCCATGGTCTATTCTCTGACATACACTTCCTCCTGTTCGCGAAGAATTTTTAGAACATTCAAACTGTTTCCACCTAATTATAATATAATGAAGATTCCATGACAAATAGAATAGTCCGAACGCATTTGTCACGAATTTGACTTCTGCGGCTATGGCCCAACGATTAATCGATAAAAATAAACCGGTACCTGCTCAGCAAGTCCCGGTTTCACTTATGCAAAAAACACCATATAAACAAGGCCGATCAATACGAACAGGCCGCATAATGCCAACAATACCTTTGCTAATGTTTCCAACTTCGTCTCCCCTTATATCCCCGCTCCGATTACGAATGACAAACCAACCGAAATAACGAGCGAAATAAAGCCGACGGCCCGGTTATCATTTTTTATTTCATCATCAATTTTAAATTTTGGAGTGAGAAATTCATAAATAAAGTAGCCGAGCAGCAGCAGGAAGAAGCCGAAAAGCCCCCAGCCAATCATCGTAAATAGTGTATCATGCTGCACGATTGAATGGCTGAAAACATTGGCGATCCCGAATATTTTCCCGCCTGTAGCCATTGCCACTGCCAAGTTGCCTTTCTTTATTTCTTCCCAATTATTATATTTTGTAACTAGTTCAAACATGGCCAAAAAGACAACAATACAAAGGATGACTACACTATAATTCGCTGCCGTCAATACATACTCGTTCTCCCAAAATTGGTTCATATCGATTCTCCCTGCCAACTATTTAAATTCGGCGATCGTCACACCGGACCCGCCTTCACCGGCTTCCCCGAAACGAATTTTTTTCACGGCACGATGATTTCTCAGATACTCCTGAACTCCCTGCCTCAATGCGCCGGTTCCTTTGCCGTGAATAATTGAAACTCGCGGATAGCCTGCCAGGAGGGCATCGTCAAGATATTTTTCAACCTTTGACAAAGCATCTTCATATCGTTCGCCCCGCAAATCAAGCTCAAGTCCAACATGGTAATCCCTGCCCTTGATGGTGGCAATCGGCTTCGTTTCAACAGGCTTCTCTCGGCCCACGTAGACGAGATCTTTTTCGTCAGCCTTCATTTTCAAAATGCCGATCTGAACTTGCCATTCTGTTTCAGACACGCGTTCAATGAGATGACCTTTTTGGTCAAAAGTCAGAACCTTTACTTCATCCCCAGGCTTAAAGTCATCCTTTTGCTCTTTCTGTTTTGCGGTGGTCTTGTTCATTTTTTTCTGCGGGGCAGCCGCGTCGAGACGCCTTCTAGCATCGATTAGCTCATGTTCCTTGACCTCGGCATTTTTCTCGATGCGCAGCTGCCTTAATTCACGAATAATACTTTCCGCTTCTTGCTTGGCTGTTTCGATAATATCGGCTGCCTTTTTCTCCGCTTTTTCTTGTAAGCTGTCTTTTTTGTCATAATAAGCGGCCATTTGCTTTTGCAAATCTTTTCGCAGCATTTCTGCTTCCGTTAAAAGCTGATGGGCTTCTTCAAGCTCGTTCTCAGCCTGCCTCCTGTTTGCTTCCAACGAGGCAATCATATTTTCAACCTGGTTGCTGTCTGCGCTTACATGCGAACGGGCAATGGCAATGACGTTATCACTAAGCCCGAGCCGCTTCGAAATTTCAAACGCATTACTTCGGCCGGGTATGCCAATTAACAGTTTATAGGTTGGGCTCAATGTCTCGACATCAAATTCGACACTTGCATTAACCACTCCCTCTCTATTATAACCATAAGCCTTTAATTCCGGGTAATGGGTCGTTGCGATTACCTTTGCCCCGCGTTTATAAACCTCGTCGAGAATCGAGATCGCCAGTGCTGCTCCCTCCTGTGGATCGGTTCCGGCCCCAAGTTCATCAAACAGGACAAGGCTGTTAAAATCAACCTTCGATAAAATATCAACAATGTTCACCATATGTGATGAGAAGGTACTGAGGCTTTGCTCGATCGATTGTTCATCACCGATATCTGCATAAATTGCATCAAATACTGCCAGCTCTGAACCGTCGAGCGCAGGAATTTGCAAACCTGCCTGGGCCATTAGCGTGCAAAGGCCGGCCGTTTTTAAAGTAACGGTTTTTCCGCCTGTATTGGGGCCGGTGATCACAATCGTTGAGAAATCCGTCCCAAGCGAAATATCGTTTGCGACAACCTCATCGATCGATATCAGCGGATGGCGGGCTTTTATCAAAAATAGTCGCCCTTCATTGTTCATTTTTGGCTTTGATGCTTTAATCCGGCTGCTGTACCTGGCTTTCGCGAACATAAAATCAAGTTCAGCCAGAACATCGACAATCCGGTCCAGTTCTTCTTTGCTTTCTCCAACTTGTAGCGACAAGTCGATCAAAATTCTTTCAATTTCCTGTTGCTCTTTGACACGGATGCTTTGCAGCTCATTATTTAATTGTACGATTGCCTGCGGTTCAATGAACAATGTCTGACCTGAGGAACTTTGATCATGGATAATCCCTCCGTAATGGCCCCGGTATTCCTGCTTGACAGGAATTACGAACCGGTCATTTCGAATCGTGACAATCGCATCCGACAACATTTTTTGGGCATTTGTTGAACGTATCATGCTCTCGAGGCGCTCGCGGACCCGCGCTTCTTTCGTTCTTAACTGATGCCGCAGTGACCTGAGCGCCTCACTGGCGCTGTCAAGGACTTCGCCGCTTTCATCGATGGCGATTTTTATATTTTGCTCCAAATCAGCAAGAACCGTAATTTTGCCTGTATAATCCGTTAAGATCGGGAGTTCCACTGTCTCTTCATGGATATCCTCGATAAACCTTTTCATCTGCCTGCTCGCATGAATCGTACTTGCTGCCTCGACAAGCTCATGCGGATTCAGCATTCCGCCAATAACGGCTCTTTTTGTATGGGGACGGATATCAAAAATACCCCCGAGCGGAACATTACCTTTTAATCGAAGTACTTTTACAGCTTCGTCGGTTTCCTCATGAAGCTTTACTACTTCAGCAAAATCGCTCGATGGCAGCAGTTGTTTTGCCTTATCCCTGCCGAGCGAAGAAGAAACATGCTCAAGCAGCTGCTCCTTCACTTTATCAAATTCGAGAACCTTTAATACTCTTTCCTGCATGGAGACTCTCTCCTTTCGCGCTGTAATTGGCGTCCAGTTCTAGCGGCGGTGCAGAAAGTCCAAAAATTCATCTGTGCTTAAAGCATTTAGAACAGAAGACTTTGGTGTCCAGCCTTTCCGTGCCGCCGACACGCCGATTTCCATATCTGCTAACGTATCTATTTTATGGGCGTCCGTGTTGATTACGATTTTAACACCGGCTTCGTGGGCCTTCTGAATATTCGCCGCTGCCAGATCAAGACGGTTCGGATTGGCATTTAGCTCAAGCGCGGTATTTGTTTCTTTTGCGAGCTTGATCAGCATATCCATATCGACTTCATATCCTTTCCTGCGCCCAATCACCCGGCCGGTTGGATGGGCAATAATGTCGACATGGGGATTTGACAGCGCTGTTTTGAGCCTTTCCATAATTTTCTCTTTTGGTTGCGAGAAAGCGGAATGAATCGAAGCGATGACAATATCCATTTCCGCAAGCAAATCATCATCAAAATCAAGCGACCCGTCAGGCAAAATATCCATTTCAACTCCGGCAAGAATCTCAATATCATCGTATCTATCGTTTAATTGTCTGATCAGTTCTTTTTGCTTACGAAGCCGTTCTGGCGTTAAGCCGCTTGCGATCTTTAAATACTGGGAGTGGTCCGTGATTGCCATATATTTATAGCCTCTCTGCCTGCACGCGTCAATCATTTCTTCGATCGTGTGGGCACCGTCACTCCAGGTCGAGTGCATATGAAGATCACCGTTTATCGCATCGAGCTTGATCAGCTCCAGTTCCTCGGAATATTCCTCCACTTCACGGCCATCTTCACGGATTTCCGGAGGAAAGAACGGCAATCCAAAATGCTTGTAAAAATTATGTTCCGAATCGAAGGTGAGCACTTCACCAGTTTCAATCACTTCAACACCGTATTCACTGATTTTTTCGCCCCGCTCCTTGGCAAGCTGCCTCATTCTGACATTATGGTCTTTCGAGCCTGTAAAATGATGAAGGGTAGTCGCAAACTCTTCAGGTTTGACAAGACGAAAGTCCGCGGAAACATCGTAACTGTAATCGAACGTCACTGATACCTTTGTTTCTCCTGCTGCGATCGTTTCCTTAATATCGGGAAGCTCAAGCAGCTGCTGCTTCACTGCAAGCGGGTTTTCGGTCGCAATGATAAAATCTAAATCCCTGACCGTTTCCCGCAATCTGCGGAGGCTTCCGGCGCGGGAAAACTTTACAACCCCGGGCATCTTTGAAACCTCCGCTTCTATCGATTCGGCAATTTTAAGCATGTAAGCTACCGGAAGCCGGTCAGGACGCGTGCCGGCATTTTTGATGGCAGCGATGATCTTCTCTTCCGTCTTTTTCCCAAATCCGGGAAGCTCCTTAACTTTTCCTGCCGTACATGCTTCCAAAAGGTCGGAAACATCTTCAATCCCAAGTTCTTGATGGAGCTTGGCAATTTTCTTTCCGCCCAATCCCGGCAGTTGTAATAACGGAATTAACCCGGGCGGAACTTCCTCCTGCAGTTCTTTTAACACAGTTGAGCTTCCTGTTTCGATATATTCTTCGATAACAGCCGCTGTTCCTTTTCCAATACCGGACAGTTTTGTCAAGTCGTCATACTCTGAAAGGCTGCGGTCATCCATTTCAAGCGCAGTAGCTGCTTTTCGGAATGCGACAACTTTGAACGGATTTTCTCCTTTAAGTTCCAAATAGATAGCGATCGTTTCCAGCAAACGAATAACATCTTTCTTATTAACAGTCATAAATGGTCCCTGCCTTTTCGATTGCATTTTGTTAGCGCCATTCTTTTCAGTTGGTCAACAGTCCTTGCATGATACAACACAAACCAGGAAAAGCTTACTTAAATCTAGCTTGAGCAGCAGCCGTCGGTACGAAAAGAAAAACTTCTCCATGAAAGAGAAGTTATGCAGCCATATATTCAATCCACAATTCTTTGATCTGCTGCGATAAAAACGGAGTATGCTCAACTATGTATTGTGCCATTAGCGAATCGTTTAATGGCCTTTGAATATTTTCAACTGGAAGAAGCGCAGCTATGTATAATAGAATAAAAATGATAAGATAAACTTCTACAAACCCGAGTATTCCGCCCGCCCAGACGTTAAGCTGTTTTAAAATTGGTAAATGAGCAACGAAATCAAGCATCGAACCGATGATTTGCAGCAGTATTTTCACAGCAAAGAAAATCGCAGCGAACGCGATCGCCCGGTAATAGGCACTTTCCAAATCCGCGTTCCCAAGCAGCATATCAAAGGTTGCATCGCTGTTAAAGGAAGGATACGGTACCCAAAGCGTCAGCTTGGGAGCCAGCTGATCATAATACATATGTGCGATAATGAAGGCAATAATGAAACCTGTCAAATGGATCAGCTGTAATATAAATCCTCTTCTTAAACCTATCAAAAAGCCAAAAATTAAAATAATAATAATTGCGAGATCCAGCATGACCTTTTCAGTCCTTTACTCTTTTTAATTCGTTTTCAAGCCGTTCTAACCGATCCTTTATATTTAAATAATCATTCACGGCATTCACAGCCGTTAAAACGGCCAGCTTGTTCGTGTCGAGTGAAGGATTCTTCGAGCTGATTTCGCGCATTTTATCGTCGACCATTGTGGCGACCAGCCGTATATGGCTATTGCTTTCCGGACCGACAATGACATATTGCTGTCCGTATATATCTACAATAGTGCGAGTGTTTTGTCGATCTGACAACATTTATGCCCCCAATCTAAGAATCCTAATCTATACTATAACATGAACGTAAAATCAGGGAAAGTCAAAGGGTCATTACAGATTAAGAACGTGGCCATCAACATTTTATATTATATAAACGATAACACTAGTGTTGCATAAATACTGTCGAAAAATTCAATCTATTCATTCTCATGGTTTAGAGCCAA